>JALZHR010000250.1 GCA_030860665.1 Acidobacteriota bacterium | reverse complement strand
GTTGAATATCGAATTTTTATTTAAAACTCGAAATTCAACACAACGAACTTACCGCTTACCGTTTACCGCTTATTTAACTTTTCCCGCGACGCGCGCCACGATTTGGGTCGGGTAATTTCCGATTTCGTGGTATTTCTGGACGGCGAGATGCGGGAAATAGCGCGCGGCGGCGAGACCGAGCGGCGAATTCGCGCCGCCGATTTTCAGATTTTCCCATTTCGAGGCGTAGCGACGGGCGAAGCTGACGGCTTCGACGCCGACCAAGCCCTGCGCGCGCGCCTGCGCCAAGCCGGTTCGGTATGCGTGTCCCATCGCCAGTGCGACGGTTCCTTCGCCGCCGTTGTAAGCGGCGGTCACGAATTTCCAGAACTCGATGCCGTCGGGCTGACCGTAGCGCGAAAAAGCGATTTCGCCGAGCCGTCTGGCTTTGATGTTCAGCAGCCGAGCCGCGCCCGGAATCGCTTTTGCGGGGTCGAGCCGCTCGTCGCTGCTCGAACCGGCGATTCCGACGTTTAAGCCCACCTCGCGCGCGGCGGGTCTGCCGAACTGCGCGATTCCGGCGTAACCGTACTGGTTAATCACCGTCGGGTTAAACCGTGATTCCTGCGCGAGCAGGCTTTTCAAAATGGCGGGCGAAAGTCCGGGACACCATTCGACGGCGCGGGCGATGATGTCGTCGTAGCGTGTCGTGTAATTATCCAGATTTCCCGCATTGATTTTAAAGCGGCTGGCGGTTTCAAACGCGGCGCTCAAATCCTTGCGGTCGTCAATCAAGCCGTTTAGCTGTTCCGCGCCGATGATGTCCTTGATTTCGTTCAAGGTCGGGTGAACGAGCAGCGCGCTGATTGAATTCCATTCGTCGAGCAAATCCTGATGCTCAGCCGTCAGCGGAACGCCTTTTAATTCGGGATGCCGCGCGTAGAAAATCAAATCGGTCAACTGCCACGGGTCGCTGACGCCGAGCTGAATCGCCTTGACTAACGTTTTGAGTTCTTCAACGGTGCGCTCGCGCAGCCATTTTTCGTCCGGCGTTGTGGTCGGGCGAAAATCGTCCGTTTCCTTTCGCCCGAAATCGCCGCGCCTGTCGATGCCGCCGCCGGAAGGAAAACGCTTTTCGTCGAGTTCAAAGCTTCTTTGCCCGCGCGCTTTACCGGTCGTTTTCTCGAAACTGCGCGGCGCGAGCGGAACTATTTGAGATTGAATTTTAAGATTTTCGCCTGCCATCTTTTTTCACCTCAAAACCTGATACGCGGGAAATTAAACGTTCGTATTCAAAACCGTCTTGATGCCGCCAGCCATCTGGTCGACCACTTTACTCATCACCTCGATATGCTGCGAAACCTGATAAAGCCGCGCCTGCAAAGCCAGAAGCTCGCCGGGCGAGAGATTTTTGTCCGAGCGCATAATTGCTTCGACCTGCTTGTATTCCATTTCGACCTGCGTGAAACGCCCCGATAAATCGTTGGTCACTTTTGACGTGCTGCCGAGCTTGCTGTAAGCCTCTTTGAGCATTCCGAGCCGCGTTTTGCTGTCTAAAAGCTCCGGCAGCATCATATTCATCCTGGATTTGTCAGCCGGATTCTGTCCGAAACGCTGCGCCAGCTCAGCCTGCATCTGGTCTAATTTCGACTGCATCTCGACGCCGGAAGTTCTCGTTTGCGTCGTCGGCGATGTTACCGGCTCGGTTTGATTCGTCTGACCGCCACCGCCCTGCTGAGTTTCCTGCGCCTGCTGCAAATAGCTCTCGAACGAACGTTTGCCGCCGGTCTGCGGCTGCTGTTGTTTCTGAGTTTGATTTTCCAGCGTCTGCTGGAAAAGCTGGCTGACGATGCCGGAAGTGATTTCGCTCATTGCCGTTCTCCTTACTCGATAAATCCTTTCAACCCAAAATAGAGTTATGGCTTATCCAGAGTTATCGGCGGATTTCGGGAAATGTTTCCTGATTTTTCCTTAATATATGGGAAAAATTTTAGAGGCGGGATTTTAGTCGGCGGCTTGAGGCTTATTTACGCGACTTTGAATTGGAGAAAACCCGCCCGCTGCCGCAGGCGGTTCTGACAGTTTCAGGTTTTGGAAAATCTTTCGACCGTGTGGAGCAGGGCGCGGGCGCGCGTCAGGCACTGGGCGAGCAGGCTTTGTTTTTCGGGGACGATTTTGCGCGAGAGGGCGAACTGCAAATCCTCGCGCGCGGCTTCGTAATTTTCCAGCCGCAGAAAGACTTCGCCGCGATTGACGCGCGTCGGGACGTCGTTCGGGTCGGCGCTCACGGCGGCGTTCAGATGCGGCAGGGCGCGCGCCGGATTGTTTTCCCTGAGCCAGAGCGCGCCGAGCGTGGCTTCAAAATAAGTGGTCGCCGGAGCGAGCGCGACCAAGCCTTCAAAAATCGTAATCGCCTCGTAATTGCGTCCCTGCTGCGCCAGGGCGTAGCCGAGCTCGGAAACCAGCCGAATCTCGTCCGCCGTCCAGCCCGCCGCCGCGCCGAGCGAGATGTTCCCGTTTATCCATTCCCGTTCAAACTGCATTTTCTACAATTTAGCTTAAAAAGCGTAAGCGGTAAACGGTAAATGGTAAGTTCGTCGTGTCGAGTTCCGGGTTTTAAATAAAAATTCGATGTCGGACAATTGCAACTTACCACTTACCGTTTACCGCTTACCACTGAAAAATTTTCGCGAATTTTTTTCGACGGCAGGAAACTTTTTTTCGGGCGCGCCGATAACTTACACAGACAATTGAAAAACGCGGAAGGTTAGTTCAGCGCATAGACATCCGGCACGGGTAAGCAGGAGGAATGGAAAGATGTTCGGCATAGGTAAATTATTGGGCAGCGTCGCGGGCGGCTTGTTAGACAAAATCGGGCTCGGAAAAATCGCGCCGTTCGTCCAACTCGGCATAAATGCACTGACGGGAAACTGGCTCGGAGTGGCAAAGGACGTTTTCGGGCTGGTTTCCAATTTTAAAGGCAATTTTTTAAACAACGCTTCGACGCGACCGCCGCTTGGCGGCTTCGAGCGGAACAATTTCGCGCCGGAAAGAAACCGGCTTTGCCGCAGCCGGATTTCGGATTTGTTTCGCGGTTTGAGCAATTTGTTCAGAGGCTTGAAAGCGGTGCGCAGCGGCGACGTCGCGGGCGGCTTCGGCAAGATTTTCGCGGCGTTCAACATTTTGCGCGAGGCTTTCGACAACAACCGAATGTTTAATTACCGCTCGTCGGTTTCGATTTACTCGAACATTCGCCTGTAGGTTTTGATTGATAAATAAAGATTATGTTTCGACAACAGAAAGAACATCAGACGATTCGCGAAAAACTGGAAATCTCGCCCGAAGAATTCAGCGAGATGGGACGCGTCGGCGCGATGTTCTACCAGCAGGGCAATCTGGATAAGGCACGGACGATATTTGAAGGCTTGGTTGAGCTGGACCCGCACAGCGCTGACGCGCATTCGGCTCTCGGCGCGCTGCTCACATTACAGCAGGAGGACGAGCTGGCGGTCGGGCATCTGAAAAGGGCGGTTGCGCTCAACCCTCGGCAAATCGCGCCGTATGTAAACCTGGGCGAAGTTTACATACGGCAGCAGAAACTGGAAGAAGCGGTGGCGAACCTGAAAAAAGCCATCGAGCTCGACCCGGACGAAACGGATTCCGGCGCGAACCGCGCCCGCGCGATGGTGCTCGGAATCTACCAGGTAATAAAGGCAACAGGCAATAATCCAATAACGGAAGAAACAATTTTAAATTCGGAAACGGTAAATTAAAAAGAAGGAGAAATAAAACAATGGCGACGAACCCTATCGGAAATTTTAACCCCAACGAATTGACGCCCGACCAGCGCAGAACCTATGAAATGCAGCAGGAACTGATGCGCCAGCAGGCGAACGGAAGTATGATGACGCTGATGTTTCAGCATCAACAGCAGCAGCAGAAGGAACGCTTCGATTCGCTGAGCAACACGCTCAAGTCCGGCAGCGATGCGCGCGCCAATATGATTAATAACGCGAAATAGAGGAAATTGAGGAAATCAGGGAAAGAGGAAATTAGGGAAATAGGAAATTAGGGAAATTAAGGAAAGAGGGAAAGAGAAGATTTCTTCCCGCCCCTAATTTCCTTAGTTTCCTTAATTTCCTTAGTTTCCTTAATTTCCTTAATTTCCTTAGTTTCCTTAATTTCCTATTTCCCTATTTCCCTTCTTAAAGAAAAATATGTCCGGATGCAGAAAGCTGTCATTGGTTCTCGCCGCCGTCGCCGTTTTCGCCCTTTCGGTTTCGATTCGGGCGCAGGTGCTCGATTCGCCTTACGTTTACAGCAATCCGGCTTTGCAGCAGGACGCTTTCGTGCGGAATATGAACGCGATTGCCGTCGAAGGCTTGATGCAGCGGCATATAATTGAGCAGAGCGTCGGCGGCAGCGGAAATAAGCGAAATCAATCTTCTACCCGCACGACAAATCGTGCTTCGACTTTATTCAGAGGCTCAAAGGAATTCGTCATCGCCGATTTGCTCGTCAAACAATCGGGCGCGACGGCGCAGCAGAAAGCCGAAGCCCTGAAAATCATCGAGCAGATGGTGATAATCTACGCCGACACGGCGACCAAAGACGGCTTTCCCGCCAACGATTTGGCTTATGCCTTTCAATATTACGTCGTGCAGAATTATCACGTTTATCACAACGTCTTTGAAAACCCGGTCGTGATTCCCTACACGAACACCATCGACGTCAGCAAAACGCCGAATTACATCAGCAGCTTCGGCGAAAAAGCCCTTTTTAATCAATTCAAAATCGTCCTGACGCAAAATCCGGCGGTGACGAAACTGAGCGATTTGCAGAAACAGCAATACACCGAGCTGCTCGCCGTCGTCACGAATATAAATTTCACCGCCTACAGCGAAGGCTTGAAAAGAAAAGACCGGAAAATCATCGAGCAGGCGCGCGCGGCGGCGAAACAAAATCTCGAACGTCTGTTCGGCGTCTCAGCCGACGAAATCGCGATTACCGACGCAGGTCTGAGCCTTAAAAAATAGCGAGACAGAACAACGGAAAACGGATAACGGATAACGGATAATGGAAACAATTTCTTCATTTTCCGTTTTCCGTTTTCCGTTGTTTTCGTTTATTGCCTTCATTTCCCTGTTTAGCCTATGATAAGAGATGCTGTTTTTATAAGCCGTAAATCGAATGTCCCTAAACAACGAACCAGAATCCTATATCGAAAACCGCTTTCGAGCCATTCTCGAGCAGTCGCCGTTCAGTATCCAGATACTGTCGCCGGACGGTTTCACCGTCCAGGTCAACAAGGCGTGGGAACAGTTATGGGGCGCGACGCTCGAACAGATTAAGGGCTACAATATGCTCGAAGACGAGCAGCTGGTCAAAAAAGGGATAATGCCCTACATCAGGCGCGGGTTTGCGGGCGAGGCGACCGAGATTCCGCCGATACTCTACGACCCGGACGAGACGATTCCCGACCTCAGCCGCTACGAGCAGCCGCAGCGCTGGACGAAAGCCGTCATCTACCCGATTAAGGACGCGGCAGGCAATGTGCGCGAAGTCGTGCTGGTGCACGAGGACATCACCGCGCAGAAGCTCGCCGAAGAAAAGGTGAGGGTCAGCGAAGAACGCTACCGGCTGCTGTTTGAAAGCACGCTGGACTGCATTATGGTCGTCGACGAGCAGGGCAGATATGTCGACGTCAACGAAAGCCTCTGCCGCAAGCTGAAAGCCGAGCGCGAGCAGCTCATCGGCGCGCATTTCAGCGAGTATATGCTCCCGGAAAGGCTCGAAGAGGCGAAGGACGCTTTCACCGCCCTGCGCGAGACCGGCGTTGCTCTGAGCCAGTTTCCGATGCGCGCCCGGGACGGCAGCGTCGTCGAGTTTGAATGGACTTCGCGCTCGCATTTTATGCCCGGTCTGCACGTCTGTTTCGGGCGCGATATGACCGAATCGAAACGCGCCGAGGAAGCCCTGCGCGAATCCGAAGCCCGCTACCGCAGCCTGCTCGAAAACGCCAACGACATTATTTACTCGCACGATTTGCAGGGAAAATATCTTTCCATCAACCGCGCGGGCGAGATAATCACCGGCTACACGCGCGAGGAAGTGCTGAACGGCTTGAACATCGCGCAGCTCATCGCGCCCGAGCATTTGCAGATGGCGAAGGAGATGACCGCCCGCAAACTGCGCGACCCGCAGCCGACCATCTACGAAATCGACATCATCAATAAAGCCGGTCGCCGCCTGACGCTCGAAGTCAGCACGCGGATTTCCTACGACGCGGGCGGCGTCCCCGTCGCGGTCGAAGGCGTGGCGCGCGACGTGACCGAGCGCAAGCGTGTCGAAAAGGAAAAAGCGCAGCTCGCCGAGCAAATCGAGGCGCAGCGAAAGCATCTTCAGGCGATGGTTTCCAGCGTGCCGGGCGTCGTCTGGGAAGCGTGGGGCGAGCCGGACGAAAACAGCCAGCGCATCGATTTCGTCAGCGATTACGTCGAGAAAATGCTCGGCTACAGCGTCGAGGAATGGCTTTCGACGCCGAATTTCTGGCTGACCATCGTGCACCCGGAAGACAAGGAACGCGCCGCGCGCACCGCCGCCGAAACTTTCAAAAGCGGCAAGCCCGGCACGAACCAGTTTCGCTGGATCGGCAAAGACGGGCGCGTCGTCTGGGTCGAAGCGCAGTCGGTCACGATTTTTGACGAGAACGGAAACCGGGTCGGGATGCGCGGCGTGACGATGGACATCACCGCGCGCAAGCAGAAGGAATTTGCCGAAAAGTTTCTCGCCGAAGCCAGCACGACGCTCGCCTCGTCGCTGGAATACGAAACGACGCTCGCCGCCGTCGCGCGGCTCGCCGTGCCGCATTTCGCCGACTGGTGCGGCGTCGATATGGCGAGCGAGGACGGAACGCTGAACCGCCTGGCGGTCGCGCATATCGACCCGGAAAAAGTCTCGTGGGCGCACGAGATTAACCGGCGTTATCCGCCCGACCGCTCCGCGCCGCACGGCATCTACAACGTTCTGCGCACCGGGGAATCCGAGTTTTACCCGGACATTCCCGAGGAGATGCTCGTCCAGACCGCGCGCGACGAAGAGCATTTACAGATAATGCGGCAAATCGGATTTCGCTCGGCGATGATAGTGCCGCTCAAAGCGCGCGGAAAGGTGCTCGGAGTTTTGACCTTCGTCAATTCCGAACCGGGCAAGCATCACACGCCGAACGATTTGGCTCTGGCTGAGGATTTGGCGAACCGCGCGGCGATGGCGATTGACAACGCGCAGCTTTTCCGCGCCGAGCAACAAACCAGGCGCAACGCCGAGCGGACGAGCGAGTTTCTGAAGCGCCTGCAGGCGGTTTCCGGCTCGCTCTCGCAGGCGCTGACGCCGAACGATGTCGCCGTCGCCGTCATCGAGCAGGGCGTCAACTCGCTCGGCGCGCACGCCGGCACGGTCGTTCTGCTTAACAACAGCACGTCGGAGCTGGAAATCGTCGGGACGGTCGGCTTTCCGAAAGAGGTTTTTGAAAAGTGGCGGCGTTTCTCGATTGACGCAAACGTGCCGATTGCCGACGCCATCAAGCGGAAATCACCGATTCTATTCGAATCGTTCGACGCTTATATGGAGAAATACCCGGCGCTCGGTCCGGTCGCTTCGATTACCGGCACGCAGGCGCTGGCGGCTTTCCCGCTGATTATCGAAGGGCGCACCACCGGCGCTCTGGGCTTGAGCTTTCCGCGCGTGCAGGAGTTCGGCGGCGAGGACGTGGCTTTTATGGATGCGCTCGCTCATCAATGCGCGCAGGCTCTGGAACGCGCGCGGCTTTACGAAACCGAGCAGCGACTGCGCGCGCAGGCGGAAACCGCCAACCGCATCAAGGACGAATTTCTCGCCACCGTTTCGCACGAGCTGCGGACGCCGCTCAACGCTATCGTCGGCTGGTCGAGCCTGCTGATGACCAATTCGATGGACGAAGCGGCGAAAGCCCGCGCCATCGAAACCATCGGGCGCAACGCCAAAGCCCAATCGCAGATTATCGAAGATTTGCTCGACGTTTCGCGCATCATCACCGGCAAGCTGAGCCTGAACACCACTTTGACCGAGCTTGAGACGGTCATCAAAACCGCTCTCGAAAGCCTGTATCCGGCAGCCGAATCGAAAAACATCGAGATTGCGTCGCTGTTCGACTTTCCGGCGAGATTCATCTGGGGCGACCCCGACCGCCTGCAGCAGATAATGTGGAATTTATTGTCGAACGCGATAAAGTTCACGCCGAAAGGCGGCAGAATCGAGGTCAGCCTGAGACAGTTCGACTCGCACATTCAAATCCGCGTCAGCGACACCGGTCAGGGCATCAGCCAGGAGTTTCTGCCTTTCGTCTTCGACCGCTTCAGCCAGGCGGACGGCACTTCGACGCGAAAATACGGCGGCTTGGGTCTGGGCTTGGCAATCGTGCGGCATCTGGTCGAGATGCACGGCGGCACGGTCGAGGTCGACAGCCCGGGACTCGACCAGGGCACGACCTTTATCGTCACGCTGCCCGTCAGGGCGACTTTCGACCGCCAGCCCGCGCCGGACGAAGCGTTGCCGCAGGCGACGGAAGCCGACCCGGTCGCCGCCGCTTATCCGAAGCTGCGCGGCTTGCAGGTTCTGATTGTGGACGACGACGAGGACGCGCGCCTGTTATTGACGACCATCATCGAAAAAAGCGGCGCGAGCGTCCTGACGGCTGGCTCGGCTTCCGAGGCGCTCGCCGCGCTCGCCGATTCCAAGCCACACATCCTGATAAGCGACATCGGGATGCCGGGCGAGGACGGCTACTCGCTGATTCGGAAAGTGCGCGCCCGCTACGCCGGAGCGGATAAAATCCCGGCAATCGCGCTGACCGCCTACGCCCGCGGCGAAGACCGCGCGCTCGCGCTCGAAGCGGGCTTCCAGATGCACATCGCCAAGCCGGTCAACCCCGAAGAACTGCTCTCGATACTGAAGCAGCTCTCGGAAGCCCGAAGATAATCGGAAAAACAAATCCTGATGCTCGCAGCCTCACGGACTGCGCGTCCTGACTTGCAAATGAAACTACGAACATCGCGAATGAATTAAAAACACCTGCAATGCCTGTCTTTTCATCTTTAACGCTAGTCTTTTCACCTGCAATCTTCGTTAAATCACCTGCAATATTACTCAAGTCACCTGCGATATAAGTCAAGTCACCTGCGATATTAGTTGAGTCACCTGCGATATTGGTCGAGTCACCTGCGATATTAGTCAGGTCACTTGTGAGTGACCTTGACGTCACCTGCAAGTGACTCGACCAATATCGCAGGTGACTCGACATCTTTCGCGAAGGAAAAGCGCAAATTCGTAAGGTTTAGAGCGGATTTCGACTTCCGAGACAAAAGCCTGCGCAGAAACAACGGAAAACGGATAATGGAAAATGAGAAAGTGTTTCCATTATCCGTTTTCCGTTTTCCATTATCCGTTGTTTCCCCTCGCGGCACGATTCTTGCGGAAAGCAACTCGAATAACGACTTTTTGTTTTGTTTTAATACAAGTTTATTAAAGGGAAAAATCTTTGGTGTCCGAAAACAACAATAAATGGCTTTTAGGCGCGGCTCTCGGCGTCGGCGCGGTCGCCGCTCTGACGCTTTTGGGTAAAGCCGGGCGGCGTTTCGATTTCGATAAAAAAGTCGTTTTGATAACGGGCGGCTCGCGGGGCTTGGGGCTGGTGCTGGCGCGTGAATTGGCGCGGGCGGGCGCGCGGCTGGCGATTTGCGCGCGCGACGGCGAGGAGCTGGCGCGGGCGCGTGAAGAATTGCAGGCGGCGGGCGCGGAAGTCTTCGACGTTATCTGCGACGTGCGCGTGCAGGACGAGGTCAACCGGATGGTCGAAGACGTTCTGACACGCTTCGGGCAGATTGACGTTTTGATTAACAACGCCGGCGTGATACAGGTCGGACCGCTGGAAGTGCAGACGCAGGAAGATTTCGAGAACGCGATGGCGATTCATTTCTGGGCGCCTTTCTACGCCATTCAAGCGGTTCTGCCGCAGATGAAGCGGCGCGGCGCGGGCGGGCGCATCGTCAACATCACTTCAATCGGCGCGAAGGTCGCCGTTCCGCATCTCGCGCCGTATTGCGCCAGCAAATTCGCGCTCTACGGGCTGTCGCAGGCGCTGCGCGGCGAGCTTTATAAAGACGACATTCTGGTCACGACCGTCTGCCCCGGCTTGATGCGCACGGGCAGCCACATCAACGCGTTTTTCAAAGGCAAAAAGGAAATCGAGTTTGCGCTGTTCAGCCTGATGGACGCGACGCCGCTGACTTCAATCAAAGCCGAGCGCGCGGCGCGGCAGATTGTCGCGGCGACGGCGCGCGGGCAAGCGGAGCTGATTATTTCCATACAGGCGAAGCTGGCGGCGAAAATGAACGCGCTGTTTCCCGAAACCGTCGCGCAGATGATGGGCATCGTCAACGGGTTTCTGCCTTCGGGCGAGGGCGGTATCGGCACGAGCCTCGCGCTCGGCAAAGACAGCACGTCTTTCGCTTCGCCCTCGATTTTAACCGTTCTGGCGGACAAGGCTTCAATCAAAAACAACGAGCTGGAACCGAACGAATATTTAGCTTAATCAATTCAGACAGTACACAGTGAGGAAATAAAAATCTATGAACAACAGCAAGACCGAACCTATTACCGATTTTTTGGCGAATATGGAAAACAACGTCGGCACGCCCGAACGCGTGCTGTCGTCAATCGGCGGCGGCGCGCTGCTGCTTTACGGCATCAGGCGCGGCGGCATATTCGGCACTCTGGCGTCGCTGGTCGGCGGCAGTCTCGCCTTTCGCGGCGTGACCGGGCATTGTCATCTCTACCAGTCGCTCGGCATCGACACCGCCGAAAAAGGCGACAACGAGTCGCCGTTTCACAAAGGCTTGTCGGCGGGCAAAATCCACGTCACGCAATCGGTGACGATTAATAAATCGCCCGCCGAGCTTTACCAGTTCTGGCACAATTTTGAAAATCTCCCGCAGTTTATGACGCATCTGGAATCGGTCACGGTGCTGGACGGAAAACGCTCGCGCTGGAGAGCGAAAGCGCCGTTCGGAACTTCCGCCGAATGGGAAGCCGAAACGACCAGCGACATCGAAAACGAGCGCATCGGCTGGAAATCCGTCGAAAACTCGCAGATTCCCAATTCCGGCGTCGTCGAATTTCGCCCGACCTCGAATCGAGGAACAGAGCTGAGAGTCGTTTTGACCTACGAGCCGCCCGCCGGTGAACTCGGCGCGCTCGTCGCCAAGCTGTTCGGCGAAGAACCGAACCAGCAGGTGCGCGAAGATTTGCGCCGCTTTAAACAACTGATGGAATCCGGCACGATTATGACCGTCGACGGTCAAACGTCCGGACGCCTGGCGGACGAAACCGAAACGCAAACGCGCGGCGCGTCAGCTTAAAGATAGTTGAAACGATGAACGCGGAACGATGAACGATGAATTG
>JALZHR010000223.1 GCA_030860665.1 Acidobacteriota bacterium | reverse complement strand
CGACCCGGATATGACCGACCCGTATATCCAGAAGTTCTCTCTCGGCTTCCAGACCGAGCTGCGCCAGGGCTTGACGATTTCGAGCGATTACGTCCACACAATCGGTCTGTTCGAGCCGCGCGTGCAGAACATCAACCCGCAGATTCGCACGGTTTGCGACCCTAATTTTCCCGGCGCGACGCCGGCTTCGCCCTTATGCGTACGCGGCGCGAGCAGCCGCCGCCTCGACCGCGCTTTTGTAAACGCCGGACTTCCCGCGAACCGGCTCGAGCAAATCAATATGATCGGCACGACGAACCGCTCGCTGTTTGACAGCTGGACGACGCAGCTGAAATACCGCAGCCGCAGAGTTTTGCTGAACGCCAGCTACGTTCTCGCCAGCTCGCGCTCGTGGGGCGGGCAGCCGACCGCTTCCTACAGCGGCAACGGCATCGCGATAACGCCGGAAAATCAATTCAAGGAAGAAGAATTCGGACCGACGCGTCTCGACGAGCGTCACCGCATTATCATCAGCGGCGTGGCGAATCTGCCGTATGGATTCCAAATCGCTCCGATTCTGCAATACTCCAGCGCGCGCCCGTATTCGCCGACCGCGGGCGTCGATCTGGACGGCGACGGTTTGGCGACCAACGACAGGCTTTGCGAAGGCACCGACCCGGTGGCAATTTTGCAGGCGATGAGAAACCGACCGGTGTCGATAGTCAACACCGCAAACGGTCCTATGCAGGTGCCGGTCGCGCCGAGCACGTATATTTTCACACTGCAGCAGCGCGGCTGTCGCCAGACGCGCGTTAACAGCCAGCGCAAAGGCTTTATCGTCGATGCGGACGGAAACATTACGGAACGCGACGGTCGCTTCTTTAACGTCGATGTGCGCGTCTCGAAAGATTTCCGTTTCGGCGAGCGTTTCAGACTGAGCGGTTATGTTGATTTATATAATGTCTTCAACACGGAAAATCTGGCATTTGCCGGACGCCCGGAATTGAGTCCGGCGACGAACGCCGGTTTGAATCCGCGACCGGCTGCCGGCGGCGCACCGGCGCTATCGGTTCAATCCGGCATTTTCCTGCAGCCGGTTTCGCTTTTCGGACCCGGTTTCGGTCCGCCGGTCGGTCGTCCGTTTACAATGCAGCTCGGCTTCCGCTTTACTTTCTAATCGAAAGCGAAACTTAGCGGCTTTAAGGCATCAGGCTCGCCCGGGCTTGATGCCTTTTTTGTAAAAACGAATGACGAATGGAGAAATTGATTAAGCGGGATTTTCCAAAGCGGCTTCCACTACCGTTTCGCTGATTCGATTGATTAAGCCGATTTCCAGAGCCTCGGCAGCCGAAATTTTTTTCGCCGTCAGAAACATCTCGAACGCTTTCTTTTTTCCGATTAGTCGCGGCAAAATCTGCGTTCCGCTCCAGCCGGTGATGATGCCCAGCCCCGCGCCCGGATGCGCGAAAACCGAGCGCGGGCTGGCGATTCTTTTCCGGCACGATAAAGCCAAATCCAGCGCGCCGCCCATACAGAAGCCGTCGACGGCGGCGACGGTCAATTTTTCCGAATTGTAAATCTGCTGCATCAGGCGTTGCCCGCGCAAGCCGAACCGCCGCGCCGTTTCGGATGTTAAAGCCGCCACTTCGTTCAGATTTGCGCCCGAAGCGAACGTGTCGCCCGAACCCGTAAAGATAATTCTTTCGATGAAGGCGTCCGAGTTCAGGGCGGTGAAAATTCGTTCGAGATTTTCCAGCGTTTCGACGGAAAGCGGATTTTTTATTTCCGGGCGATTGAATTTTATAATCGCCGCTTTTCCGCTTTTTTCGGTGATAATCGCTTCGTTCATATCGAAAAATTTTAACGCAAAGACGCGAAGAGGCAAGGACGCGAGGAAAGAATTACGGTCGCCGGAAAATCGAATTTTAGTTTTGCGGGATGGCGAGACTGCATTTAAGAAAGGCTTTTTAAAGTGCCGCGGCGGCGCTTTAAAGATAAAGCGGATTTGCATTTTCAAAAGGCTGTGTCCGAAAATGTATCTGCCGCCTGTTTTTTATGAAGCGCCTGAACTCGCTTTATTTTCACGCGGCGGCAAAACATATCACTTTGTAATTATAAGGTAGAAGCTCAATGTTCAGAGTCAACAAAGCGCATCCCTGGCACGGCATTTCAAATGGCGATAAAGTGCCGGAAGAAGTCACGGTTTTTATCGAAATCGTTCCGCGCGATACGGTCAAATACGAAATCGACAAGGAAACGGGCTATTTGAAAATCGACCGCCCGCAGCAGTATTCAAACGTCGTTCCCGCTAATTACGGCTTTATTCCGCAGACTTATTGCGGGCAACGCGTGGCGCAGCTGGCAGAGGAAAAATCCGGCAAGGAAATCACCAGAGGCGACGGCGACCCGCTCGACATTCTGGTTTTGTCCGAGCATCACATTCCGCGCGGCGACATTATTCTGAGAGCGCTGCCGATTGGCGGATTCTGCCTGATTGACAACGGCGAGGCGGACGATAAAATTATCGCCACGCTGGTCGGCGACAAGGTTTACGAAAATTACAAAGACCTCGGCGCGCTGCCCGAAGGCATCGTCAACCGGCTTCAGCATTATTTTCTGACCTACAAATCGCTGCCGAGCGAGAAAAACATCATCGACATCGCCTACATCTACGGGCGCGAGGAATCCCACGCCGTAATCCGCACCGCAATCGCCGACTACGCCGAACTGAAATCTAAACAAAAATAACTGATAACTGATAACTGATAACTGATAGTTTTTTCTTCCACTATCAGTTATCAGTTATCAGTTAAAAAAATATCGCCCAGGTCGCAAAGTCGTCGGATATGTTCTCGAAATGATGCGGCTTTTGCGCGGGAACGAAAAAGCAGTCGCCCGTTTCGCAGTCGAAACGCTCGTCTCCGACGATTAATACAGCCGTGCCGCGCGCGATAAAATAAAATTCGTCTTCCTCGTGAAAGGTTTGATAATCCGTGCCGCGCGGCGCGAAGAAAACGAGCGTGACGCTTCCCTTTTTAAACGGCTCGACGTCCCAGACGCCTTCCTTCCATTTTTCATTTGCCGGTAAAGGCAGCTTTTCCAAAAATTCTTCAATCGTAAATTTCATTTCTTAAATTTATTTTTCCGCCAGATAAACGGCTAAAAACTTTATCGATTTTCCTTCCGCGTCCTTTCCCGCGTCGATTACTGCAACCGCAGCGGCTTGCCCGCCGCTGAGCCAGCCGTTTTTGCGCCAGACCGCCTGCCGGTAATTTCGCCCGCCCGCCGGAGCATTTGCGTCTCTGGAAAATCCTTTTTCCGCCAGCTTCGGCTCGTAAAATTCAAAAACCTTCAATGGCTCGGCGGCGTCCGGCAGAAAAAGGATTTTTTCCTGTGTCGCAGCGCCGTAATTCTTTTTCAGCTCGCTTAAAATCGCGTTGGTCGCCGCGTCCAGCTCAATCTCGTATCTGCCTTCGATTGCGCCCGCGCGCGCTCCGGGCGGCAGCGGAAATTCTTCGATATTCATAAAAGCCTTTTGATTACACGAAAATAAAAACGCGATGAAAACAATCGGCAAAATTCGGCGTAACTTCTTCATCGGCAAAAAATATAACATATCGAACGAAAAAAAGCGGAAAGAAAATTTCTCTCCGCTTCAATTTATGGGCAAGCAAAACTTTCTAGGAGTTTCGCAAAACCACGCGGCTGAAAGCGGAATCGTAATCGGCTTCCGCCGCGCCCTCGTAAGTGTCGCCCGTCTGCGGATTGCGCGGGAAAATCAACTGTTCCAGCGCTTCTTCCATCTCCATCGTGCCTTTGTTCAAGCCGTTGGTCACGTCCGCCACAATCTGCTGCGTCAAGCCGTTGAGAATCGAGGAGACGACGCCCGAAGCCGGGTTTGCCGCGCCGGTCGCGCCCGCAATCGTGCCGAAAACGTTTTTCAGAATATCAGCCTGACGGCTGCGGTCGGATGTGATTTGTTTCGCGCCAGAAAAGAGCGCGCCCGCGAAGTAGCCCAGAACCTGCGCGTTTCTATAATGCGGGTTGCCGTCCGTTCCGCGCACCTGCGCGCCGAATCGCGCCAGCGGGTCGCCTCTTAAATCGTTTCCTTTGGAAAGCCGCGCGATGATGTTTCCGAGTTCGGTCGTTTCGCCCGCGTTCATCATCGATTTGACGTAAGCCGAAATGCCGTCGCCGTTGCGGAAATCGTGTTCGAGCGCGGTCATTATTCCGGTCGTGTCGCTGCGCAGAAGCCCGGTCAGAGCGTTGCGCACGTCGCGCGCCGCGCCGCCGCGCCCGGCAACCGGGTTGAGCAATCCACCTGCTTCCTCGATACGTTTCAGCTCCATAGCCGCCGCCTGAAAAACGTTCGCTTTGAGTTCCGCGTTGCCGGTTCGGGATACGGCGTTGAGCATATCGACCAGCGGCGCAGGCTCGAAGGTCGTGTAAACCGAACCGCCGCCGTAGGGCGAAGCCGTCGTGTGAATTTCTTCCTGCGAAGCGGCTCGCATAATCGCCGTCAGCTGCGTCTGACTCAAGTTTTGCAAAACGCTTTCCAGCTCGCGCGGATTATTGCTCATTCCGCCAATCAATTCGGCGACGGCAATCGCCGCTCTTTCGTCCTTTTCGACGTTGGCGGTCATCCGGTTGATAAGCGCGGCTTTCGTCGCGCCGGAAGCGTTATCGGCGACCGAATCCGCGAGGCTTTGAATATTTCCTTCGTCGCCGAGTGCGTTGATGAAACGCGCCAGTTGCTGGTCGTCCAGTTTTCCGGCTAAATCGTTGAATAGAGCTTTCTTTTCATCCGTGCTGAAGCTGCCGAGCGCGCCGTCCAGTTCGTCCGCCCATTTCTGCAAATCGCCGTCGGAAAGACGCCGGAAAACTTCCGTGGCTTCCGCGCCGTTCAGATTTCTGAAAGCGCCGCGAATGTCCGACAAATCGCCGTGCGAGACGTCACCGAGAAAGCTCTCGCTCAGGCGGTCTTTGATTAAATTGACGGCGTCTTCGATTTTTTTCGGGTCGGTCTGGCTGGCGGTCGGCGCGACCGGATTTGGGCGGACGTTCGCCTGCTCGAATCTCGCAAACAGGCTGATTTTCAACGTTTCCGCGCGCAGGTTATTTTGTCTGAGAAACAGATTTTTGTCCGCGCCCGAAAACAGCGTGACCTCGACCGTCCGCGTTTTTTCAATTTTCGCCTCGACCGGTTTCGGCTGGTAAATTTCCTGATTGCGGCTGGCTTCTTCGACTCTCGGCGCCATATTTTTCTCCTGCTGATAATGATTTACTACTGCTGCTGCTGCTGCTGCATACATTATCGGCAGAGTCTCGCCGGAGTTTCCTGATTTTTTTCTACTCGATTGACGGCAAAACGAACGCGCCGATGTGCGGCTTGTCCGTGTTCAGACAGGTTTCCAGAGCCAGCCGCAAAGCGTCGCGCAGATTTTCGGGCGGCACAATCGCATCGACCAGCCCACGCGCGGCGGCGTGTTTCGAGTCAAGCTCGCGCTCGTAGGTTTCGCGCACTTTTTCCATCTCGGCTTTTAACGCTTCGTCCGGTTCTTTGCCTTCCTTTTTCAGTTTTTCGAGCTGCGTTCCGAAAATCGCCTGCACCGCCGAATCGCCTTCCATCACGCCCATTCTGCCAGTCGGAAGTGAGAAAATAAAATCCGGGTCGAAGCCCTGTCCAGCCATCGCGTAATAGCCCGCGCCCGACGCGTGATTGACCGTCAAGACCAGCTTCGGCACGATTGCCGTCGCCATCGCTTCGACAAAACGCGCGCCCGCGCGGATGATTCCCGAATGCTCGGCATCCGCGCCGACCATAAAGCCGGAAACGTCCTGCACGAACAGCAGCGGCGTGCCGTGACGATTGCAGTTTTCGATAAAATAAGCCGTTTTTTCGGCGCTTTCCGTGTAGACGATGCCGCCGAATTTCGGCGGTTTTCCGGGTTTTCCGCGCACCATTCCGCGCGAGTTGGCGATGACGCCGACGTGAATCCCGCCGATGCGCGCCGTTCCGCAAATCATCTCTTTGGCGTAGTCGGCTTGAAACTCGTCGAGCTTTCCGTCGTCCAGAATCGAGTCCAGAATCTCACGCATATCATACGGCGCGCGATGGTCTGCGGGCAGAATCTCGTAGATTTTTTCCGGTTTATTTTTCGGCTTTTGCGCTTCGGTAATCGAAACGCGCGTTTCCTGTTTGCACGGCAGTTCCGAAACGAGAGCGCGGATTTTTTCCAGACATTCGCGCTCGTTCGCGCTGCGATAATGCGCCACGCCGGAAATCGCGTTGTGCGTCATCGCTCCGCCCAGAGTTTCGTTGTCAAT
>JALZHR010000197.1 GCA_030860665.1 Acidobacteriota bacterium | reverse complement strand
AGCGAGAGCTTCATCGCGCCGCCGCCGCGTTTGTCGCGGACGCGGCGGCGCGCGTGGTCAATCAAAATCCGGCGCATCAATTGCGCCGCGACGCCGAAAAACTGCGCGCGATTCTGCCAGTTGACGCGCGTCTGGTCGATTAATTTCAGGTAAGCTTCGTGGACGAGCGCGGTCGTCTGCATGGTTTTTGCCGCCGATTCGCGGCGCAGGTGGCGACGGGCTATCTGGTGCAGCTCCTGGTAAACGAGCGGAATCAATCGCTCGAAAGCCTCTTCGCTTCCGCCGTTCCACTCAATCAATAACTGGGTAATATCCGGTTGATTGTCCATTCTCCTTTCCCTGCGGCAACGCTTATTCCCTTTCCTCTTTCATTACTAATATACATTCACGTTTACGTCAAAAAGCGTTTTCTAATTTACCGGAGAATGAGGATTTGTTGAAACATCAGGCGCGAAAGCAGAAATCCGTAATGACTGAGAGCGGTTTCACTAAATATATAACGATAAAAATTGACGGAATAAAGGAGCGACAATAGCCGCTCCGCCCGGTAAATTTCCCTGCGGCGCGTCTTTACTTAGCCGCAAGAATCTTTCCTTCGTTTACAGACAAGTCTTTGGTCTTTATCCTTTCGCCAAACTCGCGTTCCGGCGAAACTATTCCGGAGAAGCCGGATTTTATCTGCGTTAAGACTGGCGCTTGTCTTTCGGGTCGCTTATCTTCTTCGTCCCGAGCTTTTAAATTTTCGCTCGCGGCGTTATTTTTACTCGTAACCTGCGCCGCAATAATCGCGCCGAGAACCAGAACCGCGCCGATAACCTGAATGATTGTCAGAGTTCGATTGAGAAGCAGGAAATCAATCGTCATAGCGGTGACCGGGCTGAGCAGCGTCAGAAATGTCACGGTTGAAGCATTTAAATGCCTGACTCCGCGCAGCCAGAGAGCGTAAGCCAGCCCGGTTCCCACCAGACCGAGATATAAGAAGCCGGAAATGTTAGCTGCGGACAGCGCAGGCGGAAGACCTTCGATTAAAAGCGCGAGCGGCATCAGAATCAAGCCTCCGGCGACAAGCTGCCAGGCTGTAAAAACCAGCAGCGGCGCGGGCTGTCCCCAGCGTTTTGTTAAAACCGTTCCGCTCGCCATCGCCGCCGTCCCCGCAAAAGCCGCCGCAATTCCGATTGCGTCAAACTGTGCGGAAGGATTTATGACAATCATCCCGACCCCGACCGCGCCCGCGGCGGCAGCCAGAATCTTACGCCTCGTAAGCGCCTCGCCGATAATCAGATAAGCCATAATTGCCACGACAAAGGGTTGAATCGCGCCGACGGTCGAAGCGATTCCGCCCGGCAGCCTGTAAGCCGCCGTGAATAAAAGCGGGAAAAATAATCCGAAATTAAGCGTGCCGAGCACCAGCACGCGCCATCGCCAGACGCTCTGCGGAAGCTGCCGGACAAAAAGCAGAATCAAAAGTCCGACCGGCAGAGCGCGCATCGCGGCGCTGAAAAACGGTCGTCCGGGCGGAAGAAATTCGGTCGTTACAAAATACGTCGTGCCCCACATCATCGGAGCTAAAGCCGTCAGCATAACATTGCGCCATTGATTGTTTTCCATAAAATTCTCCTCAGTAGAATGCTTAATAAGATGCGTGTTGCAACACGCATTTAAGTAAAAAAATTTAGTCTTCACCGTAGATGCTCTCGCATAATTGCGAAAGCCGTCTGCAATTTTCGACCGATACTTTCCGCCTGAAATCTTCGTGAACCTTTTTTATCCGCGAATCGACCTGCACGATTAAATCCAGACCTTTCTGCGTAATTCCGGTGATGGATTGCCGCCGGTCTTCGCCGGAACGCCTGCGCTCGACCAAGCCCTGCTGTTCGAGCCGGTCGACCAGCCGCGTTACGTCCGGCGCTTTTTCTATCATTCGCTCCGTGATTTCGTTTCTGGCATAGCCGTTCGGGCTGACGCCCCGCAATATCCGCAAAACGTTGTATTGCCCGTGCGTGATGCCGAACTCGCAGCAAGCCGCGTCGAGCTGTTCCCGGACGTGACTTGCCGCAATCAACAGATTTATTAAAGCTTCCTGCGCCGGGCTGTTGAATCTGGCTTGCTTGACTCTTTTTCTGAGCGCTTCTCCCATAGCTTCTATGTTGTAACACAAAATAATATGTGTTGCAACACATATTTTTACGAATAGTGGAAATTTTCCCAATAACACGTCCTAAAAATAATTCAAAAAGCGCTTGACAGATTATCCTTGCAAGGAGTATCCTTGTTTCTGGTATGGCGAAGTTGCTTGCTGAGTTAAAACAAAATAAGCCGTTTGAATCGCTTGAAGACGAAGTTTTCATCAACATCATTCGTACGGCTGAAGTTTTCAATCGAAAACATACGGAGTTTTTGAAAGCCTTTGAATTGACGCCGCCGCAGTTTAACGTTCTGCGAATTCTGCGCGGAGCCGAGCCGGACGGCTTGATTTGCCGCGAGATTGGCGAGCGAATGGTTTCTTTCGACCCGGATGTGACGAAGCTTCTCGACCGGCTCGAAGCCAGGGATTTAGTTGTTCGCGAACGGCAGCAAAAAGACCGGCGCGTTATTACGGTGCGAATTTCAGCCGCCGGTTTGGAGTTGCTCAAAAAGATTGACCGACCGATTCTGGATTTTACGGACAGTCTTTTGGGTCATCTCGGCGAGAAGAAGCTCCGGGCGCTGAATGAGCTGGTTGAAGAGGCGCGCGAAAAAATAATTTGAGTTTTCAAAAAAATTTACGCAAATACTCCTTGCAAGGACAGTCTTAGTAAGTAAGAGCCTGATAAGGAGTCAGGACAGAAGGTTATTTGCAAAAAAGAACGGTTAACGGTTTATCAAACCGTTTCCGGATAAAACGACTAAAAATAAAAATCAAAAAGGAGAAAAAAAATGACGAACAAGGAAACAAAAATTCAAACGATTTCGACCGAAGAGGTCAAACAGAGACTTGAACAAAAGAACGACAACCTGGAGTTCTGGAACGTATTGACGGACGAGTATTTCAGCGGCGAGATGATTCCCGGCTCGCGCCGCGTCGCGCTCGACCGCATCGGGCGCGAAATCAACGATTCCAATCTTTCCAAAGACTCGGAAATCATCGTCTACTGCGCCGGACCGAATTGCCCGCAAAGCGCGATGGCGGCGCAGAAACTGGCGGGTTTCGGTTACGCCAACGTCCGCGCTTACGAAGGCGGTCTGGAAGAATGGAAAAATGCGGGCTACGCAATCGAGCGGTTAGCGCAGACGGCAAATGCCTGAGCGTTTTCAGCCCGCCGTTAAATAACGCAGGTCAGTCTTATTTTTAGCTGACCTGCGACTTAAGCGAGGAAATTTTATGCAGCGAACCAAAAATTTTTTAACCCTAATCGGAATAATTTCGGCATTCGTTTTCGGAGCCGTCATCGCGAAAACAGGCGTCTTCGAGCCGACCGCGCAGGCGCAAGCCAGTCAATCGAAACAGTGGGAAACTGCGGTCGTTCGCGGCGGCAGCCTGCCGGAAGGCTTGCAGGGCGCGATGAATCTGCGCGGCGAAGAAGGCTGGGAACCGGTCACGGTTCTACAGACTAAAGACGGAAACTTTGTGGCTTTTCTAAAACGACGCAAATAATTTTTATCGGGAGAAATTGAAATGACTACACTTTTTGACAAATTAAAAATCGGAAATATCGAGCTTCGAAATCGTATGGTAATCGCTCCGATGACGCGCAGCCGGGCGGATGACAAGGGCGTGCAGCCCGATTACGCGGCGACTTATTACGAGCAGCGCGCTTCCGCCGGACTGATTATCTCGGAAGCCGTGAACGTCTCGCCGATGGCGAAAGGGTATGTTCGCACGCCGGGCATCTACAACGCCGAGCAGATTGAAAGCTGGCGAAAAGTCGCCGAAGCGGTTCACGCGCGGGGCGGAAAAATTTTTATGCAGATTTTTCACACCGGCAGAATCGCGCTGCCCGGTTTTCTGCCGGAGAAACACCTGCCGGTCGCGCCGAGCGCGGTTCGCGCCGCAGGACAAAATTACACGGACGAAGGGATGAAAGACTTTGTTACGCCGCGCGAGCTGAGCACGGATGAAATCGGGGTAACTGTGGACGATTTTGCGCGCGCGGCGCGAAACGCGATTGCGGCGGGTTTTGACGGCGTGGAGATTCACGGCGCGAACGGCTATCTGATTCAGCAGTTTCTTTCGACCAACGTCAACCTGCGCGAGGACGAATACGGCGGCTCAATCGAAAATCGGGCGCGTTTCCTGTTTGAAGTTATAGACGCGGTGATTGCCCAAATCGGCGCGCATCGAACGGGCTTAAAGCTCTCGCCCGGCAATAAATTCAACGACATCGCCGAATCCGACACCGAAGAGCTTTACCGCTATATAGCGACCAGGCTGAATGAAAAGAATTTAGCTTATCTTTACGTAGGCACCGACGACAAAGCGAAAGACTGGCACAAATTCGTGCGCCGGTTTTACCGGGGCGTCTATTTTGCGGGTTCCGGCTTTACCAGAGAAAGCGGCGCGGATTTGCTCGCCGAAAAAGGTGCCGACGCCATCGTTTACGGAAAATTGTTTCTGGCGAATCCGGATTTGCCGGAAAGGTTTAAACTGAATGCGCCGCTGAACGAGCCTGACGCCGCTACGTTTTACGCCGGCGACAGAAAAGGCTACGTCGATTATCCGAAGCTCCGGCAGGCGCTGGCGGCGGCTTAATCTTAACGGATAAGCGGTTGACGGAAGATTGAATTATAGATTTAGCAAAACAGGAAGCGATTTAATCAACTCGCTTCCTGTTTTTAAATTTCAAAACAATTTGTTACGAACTTTTTCCTCCGCCTGTTTGATTTGCATAACGTGACGGTCACGCGCCATCTTTGAAGCGCCGATAGTTTTCCCCGCGTCGCCGTTAGGCAAAATACCTTCTTTCATTTGCGATAAATTTCCCGAAATATTAAGATTTGTTGCGTTACCTTGCGCGTTTTCGCGACGACATTATAAATGTAGATTACCAAAATCTTAATCCAACCGTATCTTTAGGAGAATCTTTAAATGAAAAAGAAGGAAGCGGCAGAAGCTCGCCGGAGTTTTTTGCTGATGTTAATAATTTTCGGCTTGCTGGCGGCATTTACCGTTCTGCCGTTTCAATTCAGCTCCTCAGCCGGAGGTCAAAATGTTTCGTCAAAGCAATCTCAACCCAGCTCGGAAGAAAATTCGGATTATTACGATATTCGCACGGATAAAAGCGTAAAATCCGCCGAGCTGCTCGAAAAGTTTCGCAATCAGGTCGGCAGAGACGCGGCGTCAATCGCCGACGTCAGGGATAATTTCGCGCGCGGCGAGGCATCGCTCAGACGTAAAGTGCCGACTTTGAAAATCGAATACGGCAAAGAGCTTCGTAATCCCGAAGTAATCGCGCCCGACGTTTTGCAGGGACGCGCCGTTCTGACTTCGCCTTCCGGCGAAAAACGCTCCGACATTCTCCGCAATTTTGCCCGGGAAAATAACGCTTTAATCGGAATGAGCGATTGGCAAATCAACAATCTGAAGGTCACCGCCGATTACAAAAATCCGGCGGGCGAGCTTTCCTTTGCCCGGCTCGAACAATTTATCGACGACATTCCGGTTTTTCGCGCCGAAATCCGAGCCGGTTTTACCGCGCGGAATGAGATGTTTCGCGTCGTCAACAACCTGGCTCCGGCGCTGGACTACGCGAATCTGTCGAAAGAGTTCGGCGACCCCGCCGACGCTGTTCGACGCGCCGCCGCCTATATCGACTATGAGTTGAAAGCCGGTGAAACGACGCGCAACCAAGCCGCGTCGACCGACCTGAAAGCCGTCTTCGGCACGGGCGATTGGGCGACGACCGCCGAAAAAATGTACTTCCCGACCGAGCCGGGCGTGGCGCGCGCCGCCTGGCGGGTTCTGAACTGGCAGAAAGGCGACGCTTATTACGTGATTGTCGACGCGGAAACCGGCGCGATGCTCTACCGCGAAAACATCACGCACAGCCAGACTCAAGCCGCCACCTACAACGTCTACGCCAATACGACGAGTATGGTGAAAACGATGGCTAATCCCGCGCCGCTCAGCCCGAATCCAATTAGCCCGGCGTTCGGCACGCAAGGCAGCCTTCAGCCGCGCACGAACGTGACGCTCATCGGCAACGAAGCGCCTTATACTTTTAACAACAACGGCTGGATTACGGACAATACGAACGGCGCGAACGGAATCACGGACGGAAACAACGTCGAAGCGGGCGTCGACCGCGACCTGCCGAACGGCGTCGACGCTCCGGTTCAGGGCACGAACCGCGTCTTTAATTTTAATTATACGCCCGCCGCGGGAGCGGATAACGGTCCCGGCGACGACCCTTCGCTGCCCGCTTATCAAAACGGCGCGGCGACGAATCTTTTCTACGTCACGAACCGCTTTCACGACGAGACTTACCTGCTCGGATTTACCGAACAGGCGCGCAATTTCCAGCACAGCAACTTCGGGCGCGGCGGCGCGGAAAACGACCGCATCTCCGCCGAAGCGCAGGACAATACCGTCGGCAGTTTTTGTCCGGCTCAGCCCTGCGTCAACAACGCGAATTTCTCGACGCCGGCTGACGGCGGGCGCGGGCGGATGCAGATGTATATCTGGAATCGAATGAACCCCGACCGCGACGGCGATTTGGACGCGGACATCATCGTTCACGAATTGGCGCACGGTCTTTTCGGACGCCTGCACAACGGTCTCGGCGGAACGCAGTCGGCGCAGATGAATGAGGGAAACGCGGATTTCTTTGGGCACGTAATGCTGGCGCTGAATACCGACCCGATTAACGGCGTTTACCCCACCGGCGGTTATTCGACGCTCAACCTCAATCCGAACGCGCCGTTCAGCAACACGGGAAATTACTACTACGGCATTCGCCGTTTTCCGAAAGCCGTGATGGCTTTCACCGGCGGTCCGAACAATCGCCCGCATAATCCTTTGACCTACGCCGATATTGACCCGGCGCAGATGAATCTGAACGACGGAGCTTTTCCCCCGGCGGCTATCGGCACGGCGACCGGCTCGCACAACGGCGGCGAAATCTGGAGCAGTATGCTCTGGGAAGTGCGCGCCAAGATGGTTCAGCGTCTCGGCGCGGAAGCGGGAAATAAAAAGGTTCTGCAGGTCGTGATGGACGGGATGAAGGTTTCGCCTTCAAGCCCGACGATGCTGCAGGAACGCAACGCGATTCTGGCGGCGGCGCAGGCGGGCGGGAGCGCGGCTGACGTCGCCGACATCTGGGCTGGATTCGCGATTCGCGGACTCGGTTTCAGCGCGGCGAATCCTTCGGGAAATACGGTCGTCGAGGGGTTCGACGTGCCTTCAGCCCAGACGCCGAAATCGCGCGCGGACTTTGACGGCGACGGCAAAACCGATTTGTCGGTCTTCCGCCCGTCCGATTCTGTCTGGTATCTGAACCGCTCGACGGCAGGCTTTACCGCCACGCAGTTCGGCGTCGCTTCGGACGTTCTGACGCCGGGCGATTACGACGGCGACGGCAAGACGGATTTAGCGGTTTTCCGCCCCGGTAACGGCTACTGGTATCGCGTTAACAGCGGCAACGGTCAATTCGTCGCAACGCAGTTCGGACAAAACGGCGACGTTCCGCAGGCAGGCGACTTTGACGGCGACGGCAAAGACGACTTGGCTGTCTGGAGACCGACCGACGGCGCGTGGTATCGCATCAACAGCGGTAACGGTCAGTTTGTCGGAGCGCAGTTCGGCGCTAACGGCGATAAACCCGTTGCGGGCGATTACGACAGCGACGGCAAAGACGATTTGGCGGTTTTCCGTCCGGGCGACGGCACCTGGTATCGCATTAATAGCGGCAATGGTCAGTTCACCGCAACCCAATTCGGTTTGGCGAGCGACCTGGCTGCGCCCGCCGATTACGACGGCGATAACAAGGAAGACATCTGCGTTTTCCGTCCCGGCGACGGAACGTGGTATCGCCTGAATTCGTCAAACGGCGGTCTGGTCGTCATTCAGTTCGGCGCGAGCGGCGACGTTCCCGTGCCGGGCGACTACGACGGCGACGGCAGGGACGACCAGGCTGTCTTCCGCGGCGGAACGTGGTATCTGAATCGCTCGACCAGCGGTTTTGCGGGCGCGGGCTTCGGTTTGGGAACTGATAGAGCCGTTCCCAAATCCTACATTCCGTAAAGCGTAAACCGGCAGGGTAAAATCTCCCCTGTCCGAGCCGGAAAAGGCGGAAGTCGTGGAAAGATTAATTCACGATTTCCGCCTTTTTATCTATCAAACTTGGCTTTGCACCAAAAGTATAAAAAGGCAGAAGCCCGCGCGTCAGCAAGGGCGCTTTCTAAAGTGTCAAGGCTAAAGGCTAAAGGCGAAAGTTTGGAAATCGGCTTTACTTTCTCCTTTATCCTTTAGCCTTTAGCCTTTAGCCTTTCGAGAGCGCCCTTGCTGACGCGCGGGCTTCTGCCTTAATTGATTCCGCACCAAAACTGCCTGAAATTTTAGACTTTTCGCGCAAAGCCATCAAAGTTCGTAAATTGCCAAAATTAAAAATAAAGAACATAATTTTTTAACTTTCCCGGGTTACCTTGGCAATTACGGGGACGTCTTTATATCAGAGTCTGTTTTTTGCAGGCAGATTCCATTCAGAGGTCTCCACTCTAACTAACGGTAACAGAAGAAACGCCTGGGAAACGTTTCTTCTGTCTTTTGTTGTTTTTATACGGCGGTTTGGGAAACCGGACCGGGCGCGACTCGATTATATCCGACGGGAAGAAATGATTAATGACGAATGTCAGCCACGAAGACATTTTTATTCAATATTACTCCCGTCTGCGAAACTGGGCGGTGCAGATAACCGGGCAGGATTATGCGCTGGCGGAAGATTTGCTTCACGACGCCTTTATTCAATTTACGCACAGCCAGCCGTCTCTGGATAATATCGAAAATCTCGACGGCTATCTATACGGCATAATTCGTAATCTTCACCTGTCGCACCTGCGTAAAGCCTCCAGAAGGAATAAATACCGGCTTTCCATTATCGAGTTTGAAACGGCTCGGCTCGGTCTCAGAAACGCCAACGCGCACGATAATTTCCAGATACGGGAAGAACTGAAAAAAATCTGTTACTACCTGTGCCTGCGAAAAGAAACGGCGCGCGCCGCCAGCGTGATGATTCTGCGTTTTTTTCACGGCTATTACCCGGGCGAAATCGCGCAGATTCTCTGCACCACGCCGCAGGCGGTCAAAGTTCGCCTGCGACTGGCGCGAATCGAGGTTAAAGCCGCGCTGGAAAATCCCGAATCGACGAAACGCGTGGAAGAAAATCTGCCGCCGGGATTAAAGTCGGTCGAATCTTTTCGGAACGATTCCGATTTAACGATTGCTCTGGGCGAAATAATTTTCAGCTCGCACACGGGCGATTGTCCGAAAGACGAGGAAGTTCATAATCTTTACCGGGAAACACAGGCGCAGGAGCCGGTTGACACGGCGACGCTCGCGCATCTGGTAAGCTGCCGGAAATGCCTCGATAAAGTTAACGCTTTGCTCGGTCTTCCGCCGGTTTCGGAAAGATATTCGGTCGATTTTGTCGGTAAAGATAACGGTCATAACGGCAGCAACAGCAGCAGCAGCGGCGGCAGCAGTAGCGGCGGCTCGAACGGAAGCGGAGGAAATATGGACGAAGATAAAATCAATAAAATTCGTCATAAATGGCGACGCAGCTTGCGCGAAGTCTTTGAACACGAGCCGCGCGAGCTTTTCATCTCAATCAACGGGCGGCTGCAAGGCTCGCAGAAAATTCTCCGCAACCATAATAAACAGTCGGTAAAGATTGATTCCGCCGAAGAACCCGTGCAGTTCGTAGAGGTTTTCAGCGAGCAGAACGTCCGGCTGGCGTTTATCAGCCTGGACGAAGCCGCGCCGGGCGAAAATCAAAATTGTGCGGTCAAACTGAGCGACGACCGCTCGCTCAATCTGAATTTAATCCGCAGCGGCTCGGAAACGCTGGTCGAAGTCGTCTATCACGATCCGGCTTTTGAAGAAACCGAAATTCTGCTGGCGCGGGAACTGGCGTCGAACCGGACGGCGGCGGCTTTTCTGCCAAAAGAAAACGGCGCGCCGGAGATTTCCCTGTTTTCCGATTTGCCGGAAAGCGGAAAGAAACGCCGCCTCGCCGCCTTTGCCGGAAGATTGAAAGATAAATTTTTTCCCGCCGGTTTCGGGCTTAACCCGCTGACGGCGACGGCGGCTCTGGCGATTTTCATTATTCTCGCGCTGGCAGCCGGCAGATTCCTGGTTTTCGTTCCCGAAGTTTCAGCCGGAGAAATACTGGCGCGCGCCGGAAACAGCGAAGAAATTGCCGAAACGACTGCGGATGCGATTATTCACCGGAAGATTAATCTGGAAGAAAGAAAATCTACCGGCGAGCTGCTGCGCAAAAATAAAATAGAAACCTGGACGGACGCGGCTCGAAAATTATCCGTGCGCCGCCTCTACGACGAAAAAAATCAATTAATCGCGGGCGAATGGCGCAGAAAAGACGGCGTCAGCACTTATTACGCGCCGGAGCAGATGCCGCAGCTGCGCCGCGTTCCGACGGATAAGGAAGTCGTCGCCGACGCAGCCGAATCGGAAAACATCTGGCGGCTGTCGGTTTCGGCGAAAGGCTTTGAATCGCTGATTGAAACGCCCGAAAAAGCCGGAGTCGAAAGACGCGGCGACAATTACGTCATCAGTTATCAAACCGGAAAAAATCAGGGCGTGGTCAAAGCCGTTCTGGTTCTGAACGGCGAGATGCGCGCCAGCGAACAGATTTTAACCGTCAGAAGAGACGGTGAAGAGCGCGAGTTTCGCTTTACGGAAACGAATTTTGAAAGAAAGCCCCGGGAAACGGTCGAAAATTCCGTGTTTGAACCCGGCAAAGAATTAGTCAAACAATCTTCGATTCTGGCGGCGAACAATCGCGGAATCGAAAAAGGCGAGACGGAGCAGCAGCAGCAGCAGCTTCAAACCGAATCAAATCAACCCGTTAATGCCGAAAAAAATTCGCCCGCAGCAGCGATGGCGGCAACGCAGGAGCTGGAAGTAAAAGTTCTCGAACTGCTCAACGACGCGAACGCTCTGGCGGGCGACCAGATTAATATCGTCAAAACGCCGGACGGAAAGCTGCGCATCGACGGCATCGTCGACGCGCGGAGCCGCAAGGACGAAATTCTAAATGCGCTCGCGCCCGTGCGCGGCAATCCGGCACTGCAGGTTAATATATTGACCGCCGGAGAAGCGGCGCTTAATAAATCCGGCAGGCGCGGCGCGAAGACGCCGGGCGCGATTGAGAACGTCACGGTCGAATCGAGAAAGTCGATTCCGGCGGGCGACGCTCTGCGAAATTATTTTTCTGGCGGCGGCTTGCCGGAAGATAAAATCGACTCGGAAATTCGCCGGTTCGCTTCGAGCGTGATGGCGAAATCGTCGCAGATGCGGCGCGCGGCTTTGTCGATGAAGCAAATCGCCGAGCGGTTTTCGGCGTCCGAGCTGGAAAAAATGGACGAGCCGACGCGCGCTCAATGGCGCAGGCTCGTCCGGCAGAACGCCGCAAACCTGCTGCGCCAATCCGAAGCCCTCAAAAACGAGCTGCGCCCGGTTTTCAATAATAATTCGACCGGCGCGGGCGGAAACGTCAATGCCGACGACGATGCGGAGCTAATCCGGACGGCGAAGCGATTGTTCGATTTATCGCTCGCGGTGGACAACGACGTTCGCTCCTCGTTCAGCCTTTCAAACGGCAATTCCGCTGCGGCGGCGGGCGGCATTCCGGTAAAATCGGGAAGATTCGATAATTCCCTGTCCGAAATTATTAATTTGTCGCGCCGGTTGAGATGATTCGAGCGCGCTTTGCAAAGCGTTTTTGAATCGCGTTAATAATTTTTTTTCGCCGCCCTGTTTCTGCCCATCGGGAGAAATTGGCGCGGCGATTTCTTTTTTTATATTTCCTTGACGAAATCCGATTTTTTTATTCTAATTTGCGGAGAATCTTAAAAATTATTCTTATAGTAAATCTTTAATTAGTGTATATTTACCGATAAGATTACGATTGCCGGTCGTTTGCCCGCTCGATTACGCAAAGTGATAAAAATCGCCCGAAGTTTTAACCGTCGCAGGAAAGGGTTCAAAGTTTTGTGTTGAGAAGGATTTTCGCAAAATCGCCGCGCAAATTTCCGGCTGCAATTCTGGCTGTTATTTTTTTAGCCGGAAACGTCGCTTTGCTGCGGGCGCAGACTTCCGAAGCGGTTTTGAGCGGCATCGTCGTCGACCAGAACGGCGCGGTCGTGCCCGCCGTCGAAATAACGATTTTGAACGTTTCCGGCACGCTCGAGCGAACGGTTTCGACCGACGCCGAAGGTTATTTTACCTTTCCCTTTCTTCCGCCCGGCGAATACGTTCTGCGCGTGAAAAAGGAAGGATTCGACGCGGCTGAGATTCCCGACCTCGCTCTAAACGAAAACTCGCAGCGAACGCTCCGCATCGAGCTGAAAATAAATCCGCTTTCCGAGACGGTAAAAGTTACCGATGAACTCGCGCCGGTCGAAGAAAAATTTTCCGGCGGCGCGACTTTTAACCGGCGCTCGATGGAAGATTTGCCGCTCAACGCGGGCAGTTTCCAATCGGCAATCAATTTAGTTCCGGGCGTGGTTCTCGTGCCCGTCACGCCGCAGAATTTAGGTCAGTTCAGCGTCAACGGGCAGCGCACAAACTCCAATTACTTTACGGCGGACGGCGTTTCGGCGAATTTCGGAACGACCAATTACAATTTTCTCGGTCAGACGGGCGGCGGCTCGATTCCGGCGACGAATATTCAGGGCGGGCTGGACAATCTGGTTTCGTCCGAGGCGATAGAGGAAGTAAAAATACAAACGCTCGTCTTTGCGCCCGCCTTCGGGCGCGCGCCCGGAGCGCAGGTTTCCCTGGTTTCGCGCTCGGGCGGAAACGATTTTTCGTTTTCGCTGTTCGAGAATTTCCGCAACGACGCTTTTAACGCCAGAGATTTTTTCGACCTCGAAAAACCGCCGCTCAGGTATAACAATTTCGGCGGCTCGGCGGGCGGACCGGTAATTTTCCCGCCGTTTAAGCCGCGCGGCGGAAACAGAAGCTTTTTTTTCCTTTCCTACGAGATGAGAAAATTCGTGCAGCCGCAGCCGACCGTCATCACGATGGTTCCGACAAAGGAATTTCGCGAAAACGCCCCGAACGAAATCACCCGCGCCATCCTGAATACGTTTCCGCTGCCGACCGGAAAAGACGTTCCCAATCAATTCTTCGGCGGCAGCGAAAATCTGAATCTCGACGACAATCAGGCGATTAACGCCCCTGAAATCGGGGAATTTCGGGCGACCTATTCCGACCCGAATTTTGCCGAAAGCTTTAATCTCCGGCTCGACCAAATCATAACTTCCAAAATCTCGGTTTTCGCGCGTTACAATTATTCGCCTTCTTTCTCCGAAAACCGGAATCCGGCAAATCTATCAGCGTTTTTCAAAAGCAGTCAAACTACGCGCACGCTGACGCTCGGCTCGACGCAGACGTTTACCAGCCGGTTAATAAATGAATTCAGAGCCAACTTCAGCGAGCAGAACGCGAGCACCAGCCACAAATTCGACGGGCTGTACGGCGGCGAAATTCCGTCGCAGACGCTTTTCGTGCCTTCGTCCTTCGACGGCGGTCAAACCAATTACCAATTTAATTTAAACAGTTTTCCGAACTCGCTTCGCTTCAGCTTCGGCAATTACGCCGACAACAAAATGCGGCAGGTCAACGTCGTCGATAACGTTTCTTACGCCTTAAATTCCCACGAATTAAAATTCGGGTTCGATTACCGGCGGCTTTCGCCGACGCTCGCGCCCGCCGCCTTCGGCATCGGCTACGATTTTAATAAAGTCGAATCGCTGACCAAAGGCGTCGCCGACCGCGTTTTTTATTATCGCACCGCGAGCGTGACGACCCGCGCGCTGGCATTTTCGACGTATTTTCAGGACAACTGGAAAATAAATCCCGCGCTGTCGCTGCTTTACGGCGTGCGCTGGGAAATCAACCCGTCGCCGTCGACCGAAGACGAAAAATTGCTGCTGACGCTGGTCGAGCCGCCGGATTTAAACAAAGCGGATTTGTCCGACCTGAAAATAGCGCCGGGCGGAACTCCGTATTACCAAACCCGCTATAATAATTTCGCGCCGCGGTTCGGAATCGCCTATCAATTGTCGGACAAAACCGGCAGAGAAACGATTTTGCGCGCCGCCGCCGGAACTTTCTACGACCTCGGTCAGTCGCAGTTCGGCGAAATCGGCTCGCCGTATGAACGCGTCGCCGAGCTGGCGGAAAATCTCGCGCTGCCGATAAGCAATCATTCGATAAGTCTTTCGCCCGGTTTAATAAATAAAAAAAACCGGCTGGCGGTCGTCGTCGCTTCCGACGATTACACGCTGCCGCGCACATATATCTGGAATCTGACGGCGGAGCAAAGACTCGGCGAAAACCAGCGGCTTTCAATCGCTTATGTCGGCGCGGCGGGCAGAAACCTGCAGCGCACCCTGACTCTCGACGTGGCGAGACCGGACGGCACCCACCACCCGGACGCTTATTTCAGCCCGGCGTTTTCCCGCATAACCTTTATCGACAACGCTTTTTCTTCCGACTATCATTCTCTGCAAATTCAGTTTTCGCGCCGCTTATCGAGCGGTCTCGAAGTTTTCGCCAATTACACCTGGGCGCATTCGATTGACGATTATTCGTCGGACAGCAATATTTCAGCGCCCGGTTATTATATTCCGGCTTCGCTGAATCGCGGCAATTCCGACTTTGACGTGCGGCATTCCTTCAATGCCGCCTTTTCCTACGATTTGCCGTCGCTTCCGAAATCGGATTCCTTTCTGGACGCCGTTCTGAAAAACTGGTCGCTGAGCGGAATTTTCTTTGCCCGGAGCGGCTTGCCCTTCGACGTGAAAATCTCGGAAATCAACCGTTTCGGATTTTTTGATGCCAACCGGCGTCCCGATTTAATCGGCGGATTGCCCTTATACGTCGCAGATGCAGCCAGCCCGACCGGCTACAGGCTGAATGCGGACGCGTTTGCCAGACCGGCTTCCGATACGGGACAGGGAAACTTGGGCAGAAACGCTCTGGTTGGACCGGGCGCGTGGCAGCTGGATTTGGGATTGAAGAAGAAATTCAGGTTAACCGGAAAATCGGATATTTCGTTTCGATGGGATGTTTATAATGTTTTCAATCATCCTAATTTTAACAATCCGTATTCAAACATTTCCTACCGGCAGAACGGGCAAAGATCGATTCCTTCCTTTTTCGGCACGCCGACGCTTTCGATGGCGCGCGGCTACGCCGCATCTGAAAACACGGGCGGCGTTAATCCGGTTCTCCAGGTCGGCGGCGCGCGCGCGATGCAGTTTAGTCTAAGACTGAAATTCTAATCTTTCGCAGCCTGTTTACTTTATCAATCCCATCCGGAAGAGAGGTCATCTGCGAATTTGCACGACCGAAATCATTCGAGAAACCGGTCTCAGAAAATGGATTGAAAAAGAGACTTATAGCCGATTTCATCAAAACGAAATAGGCGTTGAATGTGTAGGGGCATGCCCAAGTGCCTGCCCAATGAGCGCGAGCGAATAAACGCGTTCATTAAATTCAACCTTGAATTTAATCAATCTTGATTAGCGTCCATTCGGACGCTTTGGGCACGCCCAAGTGCCTGCCCCTACACATCCAACGCGTATTTCGTTTTGATAAAATCGGCTATATCCTCTTACAGTAGATAAGAGGATAGTTACCTACTGTTTTATTTAAATTCATCACCATCCTTAAATCGCTGAAACGATAAAATAAATGCTAAAACCAGTGAAATACCGATAAGGATGACAATAATAACTATAATCGTGTTTTTCCAGAAGATATCAATACCCGATGCTAAAATCTGTCCGAAGCCGACGATTGCGCCGAAAACAATTGCGATTAGCGCCAACAGATATTCAAAATGAGATTTTTTGACTTCTGCGATAACTTTGAGGGCTTCAAAATGTCCGCGCAGATGATTGTAAATAATATCATGATATTTTTGCTCGACATTCATCTGGTCTCGAAAAAGAGCTATTTCCCGATGCCAGAAATGATACGCGGAGAAAGGCGAAATCTTCCCGCGATGCTTTGAAAACACCTGTTCTATGACTGCGCTGTTAACGTCTACCGTATGAATATATTCGGCAAGGTCAGAAATTGAAGTCGAATATCCAAGCAGAATTTTGTTACCTAGCCTGACTGATTTTTCCAGTATGCCGAGCCGGACTGATTCGGAATTTCCCGGGTCTGGATTTTTGATAATCGACATATTCTTGGCGGCGTCAGCTACTGCTGCTGGAGAATCAAAAAGCGATTTTTTGCGCCAGCGTTCGATTCTCGCCGCGTGTTCCCGCAAATTTGGCTGAGTTTTTTGAAATCGGTATTGAATAAACTGTGAGATTTTCAGAAACGCAGTCAGAAAAGCCGCCAAATCTCTTTTATACAAAAATTCCTGGACTGCTTGCTGATAATTTCCTTCAAAAAGCAGCTCAAATTTCGGAAGTTCATTAGTTGTCGCCGGAATATAGCCCATCGCGCCCCATGAGAACTTTACCCAGCCGCCCTGCGCGTAGCGTTCAAGAGCAAACTTTCGCCATTCCCGCGCCGACCAATTTCTAACTTCCGCCACCAAAATCCACGCCTGCCCGACGATTCGCAGACGAGCTTCAACCGAATCATCCCCATTGCCGTAGCTGCCAGCTTCTTCCTGCGGGTAGCAGACGACTTTGGCGAGTTTCTGCTCATCCCAGTATGTGAAATTTACCTGCCGGATTTTATTTTCCATCCAGGAATCAATCGCAATTGCCGAAACATCCTCGACCTCGTCGGCGCCGAGCAGTAAAATTGCCGAATCGCTGTGCGATTTGGCGAACGCCTTTAGCTGCCGCTTATCGTCCAAATCTTTTACCGCGTTCCAGACCGGGATTGTCAGCTCGGGAGAGGGTACAAAACTCGCCGGTTTCCCCTCCAGCCCGCTTTTCTCCTGAATCAAGGGCAGTAATCGCTCGGTGAAAATCCGCGCCGAGCCGCCGGCGGCGAAACTGCCGGTATCCTCCAGCAAAAAAGCCGCCGCACGGTATACAAGTGGGTCTTTAAAAACAAACTCGTCGGTCATAAAAATTTGGAAACGTCCGGATTGAAAATTTGATTTTGGCTTATGATTTTTCGCGCAACCAATTGACTAAAACGTCAACCCGCTCGGATTTCTCGGTGTTCGGCGGTGGTTGGTCTATCCTGCGAACCTGGCTGAAGTCGTTGTACAACGACTCGAGCAGCTCCGCCAGCGCGCAAAAAGCCCTCGATTTCTGCTCCTGCGAAAGCGTCTCGACCTCAATCGCTTTGAGCAGGTCTGCCAGCGCCCGAAAAGCTTTCGATTTCTGCTCCTGCGAAAGCGTCTCGAGCGAGCTTGTCAGCTCGCTTACCGCCTCGTAACCATCTTCTCCCAGAATTCGTAAATTAATAATGTCATTCATAAATTTCTACCTCCCGGCGCTGGAATTTCCCGTCACCTGAAACGCCGCCCAATAATAGGGGTCGGCGAAAGGGTGTTCTACCTTTTTGCGCCGCCAGCGGTTCAGGCGTTTTACGATTTTCGGATAATCGGGTAAATGCTCGTATTGCTCGACCAGCTCGCGGAGTTGTTCGAGTTTCAAATTTTTCATCCATACCTGAGCGTCGCGCAGGGCGATCGAATAACTTTGTCCTCCGCCGAGATTTTCGTAAAAGCGCCCCATCAGGACGGACGTGGTGAAATCGTCCACCGCCCAAAGCGCGGCAATAACGCATCTGGTTCCGGCAAGCAGAAAAGCGGTCGGAAAACTGAAACAGCTTTCCGTTTCGGTGAAAGCTTCAGTTCCGATTCCTATCTCGCAAGCGGAAAAGACCACTAATTGCGGATTGTAAAGCTGTTCGTCTACCGGCTCGTCGAAATCAGGCAATATGCCGGTGTCGCGCTCAAGCCGCACAGAAGCGAAACGGTGCGCGTAGTTTTCAAATAAACTGTCGAGCGACAGACTGTTTTCGTTCGTTAGCAGCAGCGTCGAGCTTAAAATATCGCCCCATTCCCACAAACCGTGACAGGCGAAATGCCAGATGGAATGTGACGACGCCAAATTCAGGCTTTCGTCAAAGCTATGCTCTTCGCCCGAAAAAATAAGCGGCGGCGGGGCGTCAGCCATCGTTTTCTGGATTTGCTCGATTTCCAGCTGCGCCCAGCGCAAATCGTCGCCCTGCCAGCGAAACACTGCGACCGAATTTTCGTCGGCTGCCTGCGCTCTGACGGCAGTCGGGATGCTTTGCTGAAGCAGCCACATCGACGAAGCGAAAACGATGTCGGGCAATTCGGCGTATTCATCTTCAGCAGATTTATAAAGCCAAATTGCGGCGTGCAGCGGCAGCATCGAGAGTTTGTTACCGGCAACGATGGCGAGACGATTTTCGTCTTCGCCGAGTTCTTCGTAAAGCGGTCTGACGAAATACGCGATGAGCCAATCGAGCGTGCGGGAAATCTGATTTCTCCAGTCCGGCAGATAATCGCGCTTCTGCTGCTTGTTCTGAATATAATCGAAATAACTGCTGAACCAGCCCTGAGGTCTGCCTGCCAGGTCGCGCTCGAAAATCTGGTCGAAAAGCTCTTGCTGTTTTATCGGCAGCTTTTTGACTCTCAAAGTTTGATTCGGACGGAAAATGAAAGCGACTGTTTCATCCGTGCAGATTGAAAGATTGACAATCGTCCGATTGGTCTGCTGTGCCAGCCTTTGCATCTGTCTAATGTCCGGCTCTTCGATTTCGCCCAGAATCTGCTGGAAATGCTCGCTTAACGTCTGAAAATATTCGCCTAAGAGCTGGTTTCGCCCGCGCTCCAGATGACAAACCGCGTCTTCAAACATTTCTTCCGCCAGACAAGCTTCAACCAGCGTGGTGCGAACCAACGCGTTTTGCTCGAGCAGAAACTTTTTATCGCGCATCGAATAGCAAAATTTCAACAAATCTGCCTGTCCGCCCAGTGCGTTCACGCAGCGCAGGCGGGCGGAGGCGAATTCTCCGGCTTGCACTTCGGCAAGGGCTGATTGCGATTCCACGCTCAGCACCCGTAATATGTCGCCCGCTCTTTCATAATTATCTCTCGCCAGATTGATGACTTCGAGAACTTCTGCCAGCGGGCGGCGGGCGATTCTAAGCAGCTGCGCTTTGGCAAGCAGGCAGTCGGCGTAATCGCTGCTGCCTGGCGTCAGCAGTTCCTGGGCTTGCCCCAACATATAATAAATCGCGTCGAGGTTTTCGCTTCTGCCGGTGATTTCCGCCAGCTCAAGACGTGCTTTCGAGTCGGTCAGCAGCGAGTCGATAAATAGAGCGGTTCCGAAACCGACCATTTCCTGCACCTGCCCGCAAAGCTCAATACATCTTTGAAGATTCTCACGTGCGCCGTGCTTGTTGGTTCCCAGCATATAACGCACATATGCTTCGGCGTATAAAGAATCGGCGTAATCGGCGCTCTCGCGGTCTAATTTATAAAGCGTTTTTTGCGCCTCGCGCAATAAATCGAGAGCGATTACCAGGTTTGAGAGAAGACTGACTTTTTCGCGCGTTGCAATGTCCGTCCGAGCCTTCGCTTCGTTTGTCAGACACTGGCAGAATTCGATGCTTTCCGGGTGCAGATGCTGGCGCGCGTTGCCGAGATTAGTCAGCGAAAGTTGGTAATTTGCCAGCATATCCGTTCCCAGATTTGCCAGCAGCCTTTGAATCTCGCCCAGGTGCATCAGGCAGATGCCGCGCGGCGCGCTCTGCGGAATTTTTTCCTCGTAGATTTTATCGGCGTCGACGCAGTAAGAGACGGCGCGATCCAGGCTCACGCGGATAACGTCAGCATCCTGATTGCCGCGCAAAACAAACTCGTATATCGGAAGCGTCGCCCGCAGCACCAGAAACTCGGCTTGCTCGACCGAATCTTTCGTGACCAAGCCCAGAGCTTCCTTAAGAACTTTTTCGGCTTCGCGCAGCAGTTCCGGCTCCTGCGGGTTGAGCTTGTAAAGATGAATCAGCGATTCCGCCTCGTGCTTGAGGGCGTTCAGATATTCGAGCGAATGCGGCGGGAAATACTGGCGGCATTCATTAAAACACCTTATCGCGTCTTCCAGATATTCGTCGAGGCGTTCAGCCTTCAGCTTTGCCAGCATCATCAGCGCCGTTCCCTCGTTAAATAAGTTCATTCCGTAAGCCTCGCCTTCGGGCTTGATATATTTTTTTATAAATTGGAATGAATCCAGCGCCAGATAATGAAAATACGTCATTGCCGAAACGCCGCGCTTGGCTTGCTCAAGAGCGATGTTTCCAATCATATTGATTGCCGCGTTCAGCCCGTCGTCTTTTCCCAGGTGCATCAGAATGCGCTCGGCGCACATCAGGCGCGCGCGAATATTGTCCAAATCTTCAAAATCGAGCGTCCCGCCGGTGTAAACGCTCGAAAAAACATCCATCGCTTCTTCGACCAGCGAGCCGGCGTATTCCAGAAAAATTTCCGGATGCTTTGTGACCAGCGCGCGCTGAAGCTCCTTCGGCTCGACATTGAAGGGGCGCAATTGTTTCCCGTGCGCAAAAATAGTTTCCGCCAGAGACGGAACGGACGTGATGCTTTGATTCATCAGCTTCTTGCCTCCTTTTCGCCCAGTAGTTTTCCGGCAGCCAGATGAAAATCCGCCAGCATCTGCGGCGAGGGCACGCCGACCAGAAGCATCTCGCCGCGGATGCCGAGCAGGTGTACCTCGGCTCGCCGCGACGCGTCGTTGAAGGTTTTCGCCAGATGCTCGTAACGCGGGGTTAAAAAATGAATCTGCTGGTTGCGCGAGCCGCGCAGTCCTTTTCCGTCGTTTTGCTTTTCGACGTATAAACCGTCAATCAGAACGTCGAGGCTCGCCAGCAAATCCGCCACCCCGTCGTCAGTCAGAGATTTTTTTCGAAGCTGCGCCAGCGTAAAGCCGGAAAAAGAAATCGCCGTAAATTCTTGCCGAACGGCGCGAACCAGCCTTAGCAAACGAGCCAGCGCAGAGGCTTGCAGCATCGGTTCGCCGCCGGAAATCGTTATGCCCTCAAGTTTTTCGGACTGCGCCAGCTCGACGATATAAGCCGCCAGTTCGCTAACCTCGACCTGATTCGCCGAACGCTGTTCTATCCAGTCCGGCGAGATACAGCCGCGACAGGAAAACGGGCAGCCCTGCACCCAAAGGACAAAACGCCTGCCCGGTCCGAGAGCTTCGGTCACGGGGCAAATCTGCGCTATGTTCAGGGTTTGCTTTTTCATTAAATTCAAACGAAACGAAATTTCAAGCTTCCAGCTTCTGCATTACGTTTAAGCCGTGTTGATGTTCTTCGAGAATTTTTCGCATCTCGTCGTCAACTTCGCCGAGCATTTTCTCGACCGATTCCAATTTGGCGACGGCTTCGTCCAAACGGCGCGGCAGATTGTTTATCGTGCGACGGTTCGACTCGGAATAGAGACGCAAGGTGTTCTCCAGAAGTTTTACTCTCTGAACCATCTGGTCGACATTGTTGATTCCTTTTTCGAGCTGCTGCTCGTTTTCGAGCTTTTGCTTTTGTATTTCCGCAATTTCATCGGCGTAGAGACGTATCTCTTCGGCATTCGATTTCAACTCGGCATTAAGCGCATTTTTTGAAACTTTCAGCTTTAAAAGCAAGCCTTCGACCGCTTCGGGCGGCAGGCGTTTGATTATGTCGCGGTATAAATCGAAAAGCATTCCGGCAGTTTCGCTCAAAATCGAAACAAACTGCGGCAAATCGCCGGGTTTCAGCGCGGCGATTTGTTCCGGATGGTTTATTTGCAGCGATAATTCAACCGCGTTTTCCAGTAATTGTGCCGCCGCCAGAGGTTTTGCCACCGATGCCGAGGCTGTAGCCGCCGAAGACTTGCCCGCCGCCTCGTCGCTATCATTGAGCGCAGCGCCGATTTGCGCCAGCAGCGTTCTGATTTTGTCCTTATTTTTCCCTGTCATATTCAATAATCGACTCAAGCGAATTTTCAAATCTTTTGCCGCTTTCGACGTCCTGTAAAATCAAGTGCGGAACGGAATGTTTGTCCACCCTGCCGCCGATAAAAAAGCGGCGATTTTCAAAGTCGATATTTTCGGGGATGGCAAAACTGCCGGTTTTGCTGAAAGACTTGCCGTTTTCGGCAGATTCGACGACAAAATCGACCTCAAAAACTCTCTGCCCGATACGAAAAGGCATTTTTCGATTTTCGGCGTCGACGCTCAAGCGCCCGTCGGCTAGCTGGCTTAGGCTCGTGCCCGCTTTGATAAGGTCGATTCGCGCGTCCGTCCCGGCGGCGTCCGTAACGTTTACGCCGATGGTATAGCGGAATTTCTCCGCCGTTTCGACCAGACCGTTAGCAATCAGACACGCGCCGTAGGAAATTGCGTAAGCCATTTCGTCGGACGTTAAAACGTCGTCGTCAATTAAATCGTCCGCCTGAAAACCGTTCTCGTTTAGAAAATCGCGAACGGCGCTTTGAACCAGCGGAAATTTGGCAAAGCCGCCGACCAGCACAACCTTGTCGAGCGATTCGTTTTTCTCCAGAGCCTCTTTTACGACTTTTCGCAGGACTTCATCCATGCTTTCCCTGACGCCGGAAAAGGCTTTTTCCAAATCGTCGAGGTAAATATTTACGCCGTAACTAAGCGGGTAAATCGCGCGCTGTCTCAGCCCGGGATTGGAGATAATGCGCTCGAGCAGCTTGGCTTTTTTCTTTTTTTCCTCGTCCAGCTCCTTCATCAGCGCCGATAAAGCGCCCGGTTCGAGCGCGCCGAAACGATTTTCAATCAGCGTCCGGTCGAAATAATTTCCGGCGATGCCGAATTCGTCGGTGCCGCCGCTGCCAGCCTGGGCAATCAGATTAACCGAGTCGATTCCGATTCGGCAGAGCGTCACGTCAAACGTTCCGCCGCCCATATCGCAGACCAGCAAATTGCCCTTAAAAGATTCGTTTTTCCTTTTCTTGTAGCAATACGAGAAAAAAGCGGCGGCGGCAAACGGCTCGCTGACAAATTCGGTCAGCGGCAAACCGAGATGCTCGCTGACGGCTCGCCGCAATCTGGTGCGCGCCATTGCTTTTTTATCTTCTTCCCACGAATGCGGAATGGCGATGACCAGGCTTTCGACGCCGGCATTTTCCGCCTTGATAAAAGCTTCTTTGCTGACTTTACCGCGCCCAAGCTGCTCGCGGCGCGGGCACGTTCCTTTAACCAGTTCGCCGATAAAATCCGTGGTTAAATCCTCGGCAGATTTCGCTCCCGCCTCGTCTGCGCCCGCCAGCGGCAGGCGCATTTTGAAATATCGCTCGGGCACGGCTTCCTCGCTTTCCACTTCGAGCGCAAACTGCCCGATTAATAAATCGGTTTCTTCGTAAAGCACGACGGTCGGCACGTAGGGCGTTCCGCCGGTTTCGCCGCCATAATAAAAAGGCATCAGAGTCTCTTTCTTAATAAACGAAAGAATCGAGGTCGTCGTGCCGAAATCCAGACCGAGTTTGAATGCCATAATTTCTACAAATCCAGCGCCAGCCGGAAACCGATGTAATTTAATTTGCCTTCCTTGTCCTCGCGTTCGCCGATGCGCTCCCTCGCGCGGCATAATTCCGCCCAGTTGCACCAGGCGCCGCCGCGCAGAACCCGCCGACCTGATTCACCGCCGTCCGTCCAGGCTTTGCCGTCTGCGGGCGCGCCCGAATAATCCTTATGCCAGGCGTCCGCACACCATTCCCAGACGTTGCCGTGCATATCGTATAAACCGAAAGCATTCGCCCAAAACGTTTCGACCGGAAGAGTTTTATCGCGAATTTCGTCCGCGGCGGTTTCGTCCGTCGAAATTTCCTCGCTGTAATTAGCCAGCGCCGGCGTTAACACTTCTCCGAAAGCAAAATCGTCGGCACTTCCGGCGCTAGCGGCGTATTCCCATTCGGCTTCGCTCGGCAGACGGTATTTTCTGCCCGTCCACTTTGACAAACGCTCGCAGAACTCGACGGCTTCGAGCCAGCCGACGCTGTCAACCGGCAAATCATTCATTCCCCGAAAATGCGAGGGATTGCTTTCCAGCTCGAGCTTGATTTTGGGTAATCGCGCGACGGCGTTCCACTGCAGCTGCGTGACGGGTGTCATCCCGATATAAAAATCCGACAACTTCACCGGATGCCGCGGTTTTGTGTGGCTCCAGCCCTCGTCGCCCATTTCAAAACTGCCGCCGGAAATTTTAATCATAGTTATCTCGATGCCGCCATCCAGCGTTTCGACTAACCGCCTGGTTGACTTCAACTGCCGGTTGTAAAACTCGCGCTCGGAACTAATTGATATGGTCTCAAAATTGATAAACTGACGCTCAAGCTCGCGGTCGCGAATCTCTCCAAGCTCGTCAAAGTCCAAATCAGCGCCGAGCGAATCAGTAAAATCCACCCATTCGACGATGTTGTATTCGGCATCGGAAAGACCGCCGACCCAAGTTGCGATTTCCCGCCGGAGCTTTTCCGCCGGAGTTTCCGGCGGTTTTGGCGGCGGCGCGGCGGCGGCGGCAACGGGGGCGAAGTTGTCGCTAAATGTCGCGCCGTCGCCGATTTCAATCTCTGCGCTGATGGATTGTGCCAGCTTAACCGTTGCCGGCTCGTCAAAATTCAGAGCGACGGCATCGTCCTGAATCTGCCGCCAGATGTCCGACCAGTAGGCGTTATGGCTCCATTTTTCTTTGTGAAACCTGAGCGATTTTTTCAGGCGCCCGTTTAACTCTTTCCATCTTTTTCGGCGCTCGATGAGGCTCGTTTTGTGTCGCTCACGTTCGTATTTATCGAGAAAATACTCGATAAAAATGAACGGCGCGCGGCAAACGGCGCAAAGCTCGCCTTTAGTCGCTGGCTGCGGGGGCGCACTCTGGCAAATCGGACATTTTTCGAGACGTAAAAGCATCACCACTCAATCAGGTTATTAGCGAGCCTTGATGATCCATCAAATCGGACAAGATGAAAACTCTCGGCACATCTTCGGCGCGCTGCCCATTATTAACCGCGTCTAAAAAGCGTCTTCTCCACTGTTTTATCATTTTCTCGTAAAACTGGACGCGAACGTCGCGGGCGTTGCCGAAGTTGCGCCCGCGCTTGTCGTAAAATCGAATAAACATTTCCTGAAGCAGATTGCGCACGTTTTCGGGAACGATGAAATTGTCTTTCGCCGCCATTCTCAGCAAAATTTCCAGCAGCATCTCGGGAGTATAATCGGGGAATTCGATTTCGTATCCGATTCTGGATTTCAGCCCCGAATTGCTGTTGATAAAATACTGCATTTCCATCGTATAGCCCGCAAAAATAACCACCAGCCGGTCGCGGTAATCTTCGAGCATCGGCACCAGAGTGTCGATGGCTAATTTGCCGAAGGCGTCCAGCGGGTCGCGCGCCAGGCTGTAAGCTTCGTCAATCAGCAAAACGCCGTCGAGCGCCTCCTGAATGACTCTTTTCGTTTTCTGTTCGCTGTGTCCCTGATATTCGCCGACCAAATCAGAGCGTGTGACTTCTTTGAAGTGTCCTTTTTGCAGAATCCCGAGCGCCCTGTAAATTTTGCCTATCAGCCGCGCTACGGTCGATTTTCCCGTGCCGGGATTGCCGGTAAAAACCATGTGACGCGTCGGCGCGGAAGAACCGATTGCCCCGCCGTAACTGACAAACTGCACTTCCTCGACCAGCTCGCGAACGACGTCCTTCACGGGCTGCAAGCCGACCATGTCCTCCAGCTCGCCCAGCAGCTTCATCAAATCGCTTTGAGATGTCGCCGGCGGCAAAAATTTCTGGTAATCCGGCGGCAAATCTTCAATCGTCAGCTCATCGTGAGCGCCGCCGTCGAGCCTGACGGCTTGGTGCGCCGTCATCGCCTGAAAAAGTTTTCTCACTTCGCCCGCGTTGCCGAAAGTAGATTTTCCCTTTTCGTCAAAACTAAAAAAATCCTTGTCGTTTCGCCGTTCATACATCCGCGTAAACAATCGCCGCATCGTCACGCGCATCTGTTCGCCGATGGTAAAGTCTTCGTTCGCCGCCAGACGCTCAAAAATCTGAAGCAGCTCGTCGCCGTTGTAGTCCTCAAAATTTATCGTCCTGCCGATGCGGCGATTCATTCCGGGATTCATCCTAATCAGCGATTCCATCTCCTGCTCGTATCCGGCGAGAATCACCGCCAGGCGATGGCGCTCGTTTTCCATGCGCGCCATAATCGTGTTCAGCGCGTCGCGCCCGAAATCGTTGCTGCCTTCTTCGCCGCTGTCTTTAAGGGAATAAGCTTCGTCCAGAAAAAATACGCCGTCCAGCGCCTCATTGATTTTCGCGTTGGTTTTCGGCGCGGTTTGACCTACATATCCCTCGACAATATCGTTTTTGAGCACTTCGACCGTGTGACCTCGCTTCAGCAATTCGAGGTCGCGATAAATCTCGCCGATAAGACGGGCGACTGTGGTTTTGCCGGTGCCCGGATTTCCGGTGAAAACCAGATGCAGGTTAGGCGGCTCGATGCGGCTTTGCGGATTGTTCCGGCGACGCTGTTCCTGCGATTTGAGCTGCAAATGCAGATTTCTAATCTGCTCTTTAACCTTCTGCAGCCCGATCATCTCCTGCAGGCGCTCAAGCGCCGGGCGCGGGTCTGAATCGCCGGAAATCCATTTATTTTGCCGCGCCAGCGCTAAGCTCAATTTTTCGTCCGCCGCTTGATTTCCCTTTCTCCGCCGCGCGAGGTATTCGTTCAGCTTGCCGTCCAAGTCCTTTAACTGCTTGTTTTCCGCCGTCATCCACTGCGCGAGTTTTTTAAATTCGCGCCATTCGACCGGCAGGCGGTTTTTCAATCTGAAAGTGTTGAGCCAGCGTTCCACTTCGGCTTCGAAAGGCGTCGGAATGTGTAAAATAAAGCCTTCGGTTTCGCCTTTTTTTTGCCCGAAGGCGATCGAAACGAGATTTGCGATTTCCGCAAATTCAGTGCTGATGAGCCGCATCGCGTGCTGGCTGTCCGCATCGCTCGGATTGCGCGAATTGATGAAAATGACGGCGTTCTGATTTCGATTCGGCAAAGCGTTCCACTGCTGCAAACGGATGGCAAGCTGGCGCTTAACGCCGTCGTGGATGCGTGATAAATTTTCCAGGTCTTCAATCACCAGAGCCGTTTTTACCGTGCTGTCGGTGACGAAATCGTTAAAATGCGTCAGCACGGAAGCATCCGCCATACCGTCGCCCGCCGTTCGTTTCGGAGTCATTCGGATAATTCCGTTTTCGTCGGGCGCGTATTGCTGCTGTGGCGGCGACGCTCCGTTTCCGTCGGTTTGACCGGCTGAGACTGGATTTGCAGCCGCCGAAACCGGCGTCTCCCGGCGAAGAACATTACGGCTCGCGCCCATCGGTCCGACCTGTCGTCTGCCCGGACCCGCCGCTCCACCGCCACCGGCGGCGGCGACGGATTCCTGAGCGACCGATTGCTGCTGATTTCCTGAGACGGCTTTCGCGACGCGGGCGGAATCTGCGTCGAGAAAAAAGAATTTATCGGCGAAATTATAAAAAACCACACGCTCGAAGCCGTTGCCTTTCAGCGTTGCCCAGAGAGTTTGGAGCAGATTCGCGCGGTAAAAGGAACGCGTCAGAAATTCATCGGTCGCATTCTTTCCGTAAAGCAGATAAAACCGGTGATTGCGCCGAAAATTAAGGCTTTCGTCAATCCGCTCGGTGGTCAGTTTTGAATAATCCGGTGTCATCTTAAATAAAAAATTTATTGGTCGCGCCGCTTGAATTTGCGGATTTATTCGGGCGATTTTAAAGGCGGCGCGTGAGCCTTTTTATCCGCGAACTCTTTCCAGCGCGCTGCGGCGACGGCGAAAGCTCTCAAAATCCCGCACCGCTTCGTCCGGCTCGCCGACGTCTCGCGTGGTTTGACTGGGCAGACTTTGCAAGCCCGCCTCGTTCAAACCGTTCTGCACCGCTTTCACGAAATTCTGGCGCATCGGTTCGTCCTGCGAGCGGTCGAAAAAGTTCATCTGCATTTGATATTCAAGCTCGCGTTCGGCGGAAGGCGTGATGAGCGTGACGACCTCGTCGCCGCCGCGATTTTTCATTTTCAAACCGTAAGCGCCGCGCTGGTCTTCGCCTTCATAGACGCCGTCGGCGACTTCGTAACCCTGCTGCGCCAGAATTTCCTCGACGACCTGCGAAACGTTATAACAAGCCTGTGAGTTGATAATGGCGATTTTCGCCGTCTCGACCGCTTCGAGCATTTTCGCGCGCAGAGCGTCCGCGTCTTTCTCCAGCGCCTGCACCTGTTCGATGGAGAGCGTCTCCTTTTCGCTCTCCAGACGCCGCTCGATTGCGTTCAGCCCGCCGGAAACCTGTTCGAGTTTTCCGCCCGACCAGAAATTGACTTTGAAATTAAATTCGTTTTCGCCTTGCGGGTAGACGGTCGCTTCCTGGTGCGCTTCAACTTCCGCCAGAAGGCTTTTAACGGCTTGCAGAGCCTGCATAAAAGCCTGCTCAAACAGTTGCTCCTGATACAAAACCTCAGCCCGCAACTCGATTAAATCCAGATAACAGTTCTGCGCGCCGCCCAGCGCGGCTTCCGATGCGCCCTGCCGGAGATTATCTTCGGCTTGCTCGACCCGCATTGAAATTCGCTGCCATTTGCCGGGCGCGAAGCGTTCGTGCTGGAGCTTTCCGACTTCCGCCATAACGATGCGCAAATCGTCGAGCCAACCGGAAGCCATCTGCGTCAATTTCTGTTCGCGGTTTTCGATGTTGGTCAGGCGGTCTTCAATGGCGCGCATCTGGCGCTGGCGTTCGCTGCGCTCTTCAGCTACCAGCGCGCGATATTCCGTCTGCATGGCGCGGGCTTGCTGTTCGCGGGCGTCGCGTTCCGCCCCGATTTGCTCGCTCATCTGCTGCTGAACCTTTCGCAAGCCATTGCGCAGGCTTTTCTGCTGGCGACGCTCGGCTTCCGCCAAATCGCTCTTCAGATTGTTCGTCGCCTGCTCGAAATCCTTTAATTTGGCGTCCGTGCGCTCTCGCTGGCGTTCAAGCTGCGACTGCATCTCGTTTTTCAACTGCCGCATCGTTTCCGGCAAATCGCGCTGAACGGCGCGAAAGTGAGTCTCCATCTCGCGAAGACGTCTGGCTTCGCGTTCCTCGATTCTTACGTAACTGGTTTTTTGCCCGCTCATTTTCCCCTCCGTAAAAATAAAATCAAATTTTATTTTTGCTTTAAGCCGCTTTTCTTTTATCGGTGCGGACGTTGACGGCGTTGCGCCGCTTTTCCAGTAAGTGCAGCTCGCGCCGCAAAACGGGAAGCCTTACGTCCACAACATTTTTAAGCGCCTGCTCCAGACAATCGTTTTCGGC
>JALZHR010000551.1 GCA_030860665.1 Acidobacteriota bacterium | reverse complement strand
GGATAAAGGCGAAAGGATAAAGGTTATGGGAAAAAGATAAATTCTTTGTTTACTTTCGCCTTTCGCCTTTATCCTTTATCCTTTGGAATAAAGGGCGGGCTGGATTTTCAGCAGCCTCGGAATTTATTATGAGCGAAGAAACGCAGGAAAGCTGGCTGCTCGCCAAAGGCGAATCGGAAGACGGGCTGCCGGTTTACATTCGTTACCGCGAGGATTTGCCGGACGAAGACGAGTTTAAAAAACTGAAAACTCTGATGCTTGTTACGTGGGCTTTTGAATCTCTGGACGGGACGGGCGAGCCGACCGAGGACGAGGCTGACCTGATGGAAGATTTCGAGAGCTTGATGGACGAATCCGTGGTCGAAACCGGCGCGGCGCGCCTGATGATTGTCTTTAACGGCGAAGGCGTCAGAAAATGGTTTTTCTACACGACGGACGAAGAAGTTTTTATGCTCAGGCTGAATGAAGCGCTGGCGGGCAATCCGGTTCTGCCGCTCGAAATCGAGGCTTATGAAGACGAAAACTGGGACGCATACCAGGATTACACCGGGGTCGAAGTCAAGAAATAAAATATGAAAACTCTTTATTTCGATTGTTTTGCGGGCGCAAGCGGCAATATGATTCTCGGCGCGCTGGTCGCGCTCGGCGTTGACGAAAGAGAATTAATCGAGCAAATCAAACGGCTCGACGTTTCCGATTTCGGCGTCGAGTTCAAAACGGTTGACCGCTCGGGAATCTCCGCCGTTCACGCCGGCGTTAAAGTTCCGCACGAACACGCGCATCGCCACCTGCACAACATCGAAAAAATCATCGACGATTCGCGTCTGAGCGAAACGGTAAAAAAACGCGCGATTGCGATTTTCACGCGGCTGGCTGAAGCCGAAGCGAAAATTCACGGAATCAGCGTGCGCAAAGTGCATTTTCACGAAGTCGGCGCGATGGACGCAATTATCGACGTCGTCGGCGCGTGCATCGGTTTTGAAATGCTCGGAATCGAAAAATTCTACTGCTCGAAAATCCACGTCGGCAGCGGTTTCGCGCAGATGGCGCACGGGAAATTCCCGATTCCGCCGCCCGCCGTCGCCGAGCTTTTAAAAAACGCGCCCGTCTATTCGACCGAAATCGAAGGCGAATTAATCACGCCGACCGGCGCGGCGATTATCTCGACCGTCTGCGAAGAATTCGGGCGAATTCCTGAGATGAAAATCGAGCGCGCGGCTTACGGCGCGGGAACGCGCGAATACAAAGGCTTTCCGAATGCGCTCAGATTGATTCTGGGAGAAAGCGGTCAGCGGTCTGCAGTCAGCGGTCAGGCGAAGACTGAAGAGCAGGCTTCACAGCTTAGCCCAAAAAGCGAAAATCTGATTTTGCTGGAAACGAATATCGACGATTTATCGCCTCAGATTCTGGGTTTTGTGATGGAGCGGGCTTTTGAAACGGGCGCGGCTGACTGCTGGTTTACGCCGATTCAGATGAAGAAAAATCGCCCGGCGACGATGCTTTCGATTCTCTGCGCGGAAGATAGAAAAGAAGCTCTGGCTGAGATGCTTTTTCGCGAGACTTCGACCATCGGCTTGCGCGTGCGCGAAACGGAAAGAATCTGTCTCCCGCGCCGGATTGAAAAAATCGAAACGAAATTCGGCGAAATCGACGTCAAAATCGCCGGTTTCGACGGCGACGTCGTGAACGCAAAGCCGGAATTCGAGCAGCTCAGGACGATTGCCGAGCGCGAAAATCTGCCCTTGCGCGAAGTCGAAGCGCAGGTTATGAAAAATTTGAAAAATGATTAAGCCGCGAGTGAAAATCTGCTGTATTTCTTCGGTGGAAGAAGCCGCTTTAGCCATAAAATACGGCGCTTCGGCGCTCGGTCTGGTGTCGGAGATGCCTTCGGGACCGGGCGTCATCGCGCTGGAACAAATCGCGGAAATCGCCGAAAGAGTTCCGCCGCCGATCGGCACATTTCTGCTGACCTGCAAGCAGACGGCTCGCGAAATCGCCGCTCAATACGACGTTTGCCGCACGAATACGATTCAGATTTGCGACCAGTTTACCGATTCATACGACGATTTGCGAAAGGCGCTGCCGCCGCCCGTCAAATTGGTGCAGGTCATACACGTCGGCGGCGAAGAATCTTTGCGCGAGGCAATAGAAGTTTCGGAAAAAGTCGATGGGATTCTGCTCGATTCGGGCAATCAGAAGCTCGAAATCAAGGAACTCGGCGGAACGGGCAGAACTCACGACTGGGAAATCAGCCGGAAAATCGTCGAAGCCGTCAAAAAGCCGGTTTTTCTGGCGGGCGGCTTGAAAGCGGAAAACGTCCGCGAAGCCATCGAAAAAGTTCAGCCCTTCGGTCTGGATTTATGTTCGAGCGTTCGCACTGACGGAAAACTGGACGAGGAAAAGCTGCGAAGATTTTTCGCGGAAATCGAAAAGGGAAGTGATAGGTGATAAGTGATAAGTGATAAGGAAGAACTGAGAACTGAGAAGTGAGAACTGGTTTTCCCTATCACTTATCACTTATCACCTATCACCCGTCACTTAAAGGAGCAGAATTTGGATACGGAGAAAAAAGTTGATTTGGAGAAAATCGCGCGCGGCGTGCGGCTGATTCTGGAAGGCATCGGCGAGGACGCCGACCGCGACGGTTTGCAGAAAACGCCGGAGCGTGTGGCGGATTTCTACGCCGAACTGACCGAGGGAATGTGGGAAAACGCGCGCGAGCATATTGTGCCGCTGCCGGGCGATTCGCACGACGAGATGGTGATTGTCAAAGACATCTCGATTGCGTCGGTCTGCGAGCATCATCTCGCGCCGTTTGTCGGCAAATGTCATATCGCCTATATTCCGAAAGGCGGGCGCATCGTCGGGCTTTCAAAGCTGGCGCGGCTGGCGGAAATTTTCGCGCGCCGCCTTCAGGTGCAGGAACGCTTAACGCAGCAAATCGCGCAGACGCTTTTCGACGAGCTGAAACCGCTCGGCGTGATGGTCGTGATGGAAGCCGAGCATACCTGTATGACCTTGCGAGGCGTCAAAAAGCCGGGCGCGAAGACCGTGACTTCGAGCGTTCTCGGCGGCTTTCGCACCGACGCGCGCACCCGGGCGGAAGCAATGAGTTTGATAAAAGGGTAAATTATGAAAAAAATAACTTTACTCATAACTTTGCTTATCTTTTTATTTTTCGCGCAGGAGTCTTCGGCTTGTATGTGCGGAAATACCTCGGTTTGCGGCGCGTATGCGCAGGCGGAAACTATTCTGACCGGAAAGGTGAAAAAAATTGAAAATTCTGAAATTGATGAAAAAGGCGATTACAAAGGCAATCAAATTGCCTTTGTCGAGGTCGTAAAATCTTATAAAGGAACTTCAGAAAAGGTAATCAAATTATCACAGCAAAATTCAAACTGCGACTGGCGATTTGAAAATTACGATGTCGGCGAAACCTTTCTTTTTTATCTTTCAAAATATAAAAATCAAGAGCAATATTCTGTAATCACCTGCGGAAGAAGCGCAAAAATAGAAGAGGCGGCAGACGATTTATCATGGCTTGACGCTTTGCCTGAATCTTTGCGACGAACGCGGATTTCGGGGCTTGTCAGGCTTAAAACTGAAAATTATCGTTTGCTTTCGGAGTTCGGCTTAAAAATAACCGGCAAAAGCAAAACTTATGAAGTAAAAACAAAAAACGGTTTGTATGAAATCTGGGATGTTCCCGCCGGTCAATATTCGATAATGCCCAGTCTCGGAAGCGAATACGCGTTAAAGACAAGCTCCTCGATTCCCGAAAACTGGACTTATTTTTGGAGCTTTGATGAAAAGGATTTAAATGCCTTGAAAATTACGATTGAGCCGAAGAGCTGCGGCGGAATAGATTTTACATTGGAGAGAAAAAATGATGAAAAATAATCGGCTGGTTTCGATTTGTTTGATTATCGGATTTTTAAGCATTGCCGGATTAGCCCAAAATAAAGGCAAATACGCCAATCTTTTCAGCGAAGAAAAACTGAAATCGACGGTTAAATTCCTGTCCGACGACGCTTTTGAAGGTCGCGCGCCCGGCTCGCGCGGCGGCGAGCTGGCAGCGAAATATATCGCCAATCAATTACAGATGCTGGGCATCAAGCCGGGCAATAACGGCTCGTATTTTCAGCCGGTTTCGCTGGTCGCCGTCAAAGCCGACCCGAACACGACTCTGAACGTCGGCGGCTCAGCGTATAAATTCGGCAGCGAATTCGTCGCCTTTACCGGCGCGCAGACGGAAAAAGTCAATCTCAACGCCGAGCTGGTTTTCGTCGGCTACGGCATCGACGCGCCCGAACAGCGTTGGAACGATTACAAAGGCAGCGCCCAAGATTATCGCGGAAAAATCCTCGTGATGATGGTCAACGACCCGCCCGCCACGACCGCCGAGCCGAATCTGTTCGGCGGCAAGGCGCTCACGTATTACGGGCGCTGGACGTATAAATTTGAAGAAGCGGCTCGACGCGGGGCGGCGGGCGTGCTTTTGATTCACACGACCGAATCGGCGGGCTACGGCTGGAACGTCGTGCAGACTTCAAACGGCTCGTGGCGTTTCGACGTGGCGCGGAAGCCGGACGATAAAACGCCTTTCCTGCAAATGCGCGCCTGGATGACCGAAGACACGGCGCGAAAAATCTTCACGCAAGCCGGAAAAAATCTCGACGAGCTGCGCGAGCGCGCGAAATCCAGAGATTTCCAGCCCGTCAGGCTCGGCGTTCCGGCGAATATCAATCTGAACAGCGAGTTGAAAAGGCTGGAATCGAACAACGTCGTCGGTCTGTGGCAGGGAAGCGACGCGCGTCTGAAAGACGAATACGTGATTTACACGGCGCACTGGGACCATCTCGGCGTCGGCATCCCGAACGCGAAAGGCGACACGATTTACAACGGCGCGCTCGACAACGCTTCGGGCATCGCGCAGGTGCTGGCGATTGCCGAAGCTTTTACCAGGCTTCCGGCGAGCGAGCAGCCGAAACGCTCGCAAATTTTTCTTTTCACGACCGCCGAAGAACAAGGGCTTTTAGGCGCGGAATGGTATGCCGCGCATCCGATTTTCCCGACCGCTAAAACGGCGGCGAACATCAACATCGACGGCGGAAATTTTTACGGCTTAACGACGGATTACGGCGCGCTCGGCGCGGAACGCTCGACGCTTCAGACAATCGTCAACGACGTTTTGAAATCCCGGAATATGAAGTTTTCGCCCGACACGCGTCCCGAACAGGGTTATTTTTTCCGCTCCGACCATTTCCCGATGGCGAAAGTGGGCATTCCGGCGCTGAGCATCCGCAACGGCACGGAATACGTCGGCAAGCCGAAAGACTGGAGCGAAAAGTTTTTCGCCGAATTCAACCGCGAGCATTATCACCAGCCGTCGGACGAATTTCGCGAGGACTGGCGTTTCGACGGAATGGTGCAGATGCTCGACATCAATCTGGCAATCGGCTTAGCCGCGTCAAACACGCCGACTCTGCCGCGCTATAATCCGACCGACGAATTTGCGCGCGCGCAGCCGAATCGGAAGTAAAACAGACGCGGAGAATGAGAGACGCGGAGACGCGGGGAATAAATACAGGGATAACAGGATAGACAGGGATAATTAAATAAAATCAATTCTTATCCCTGTCTATCCTGTTATCCCTGTTAATTTTCTTCTCCGCGTCTCTGTATCGCCGTGTCTTCGTTAAGCGGTGGTCTCTCGTTTCTTTTCGATAATCGGAATTTCCGGTCTGGCTTCGATGAAGCGGACGGCGTGGTGCATCTCCTCGGCGTCGCCGGTAATCAATCTGGCGCTGCGCTCGCGCGTGAAATACGCCCAAATCCATTCGGTCAGGACAGCCAGCCGGTTGCGGAAACCGATTAAAAATATCACGTGCAGGAAAAGCCACATCAGCCACGCGATAAAGCCGGAAAACTTCCAGCCCTTAATTTCGGCAATTGCCTTATTGCGCCCGATGGTCGCCATCAAGCCTTTGTCCACGTATTTGAAATTCCGGCGCGGCGCGCCTTTTAAATCGCCCAAAATATTGGCGGCGACGTTGTCAGCCATCTGCATCGCGGCGGGCGAAACGCCGGGAACGGGCGTGCCGTCTTCCTGTTTGATGGAAGCCATATCGCCGATGACGAAAACGTTCGGGTGAGCGGGAATCGACAAATCGGGATTGACGAAAACGCGCCCGGCGCGGTCGGTTTCGACGCCGAGTTTTTTTCCGAGCGGCGACGCGGCGACGCCAGTCGCCCACAGCGCGACGCTGCATTCAAACCATTCGTCGTTGACCTTGATGCGTCCCGGCTCGATTGCCGTCACCATACTGTTCAGATGAACTTCGACGCCCAAATCTTCGAGCTGCTCTTTGGCTTTGACGGAAAGCTCTTCGGAAAAAGTTCCGAGAACGCGCGACGAGCCTTCAAAAAGCAGCACGCGCGCTTTGGTCGTATCAATCAATTTAAAGTCTTTCGCCAGCGCCAGGCGCGCGATACCGGCAATCGCGCCCGCCAGCTCGACGCCGGTCGGACCGCCGCCGACGACCGCGAAAATCAGCGGCTCGTGCGTTCCGGTCAGAAGCGCATCGCGCTCGGCAAACTCGAAGGCGAGCAGCACGCGGCGGCGAATCTCGACCGCGTCCTCGACGGTTTTCAAGCCGGGCGCTTCTTCTTCCCATTCGTCGTGACCGAAATAAGAATGGCGCGCCCCGGCGGCAACAATCAGGTAATCGTAGGGAATCGACGAGCAATCCTGCAATCTGACGACCTTGTTTTCCTTATCAAAATCGGTAACTTCGCCCAGAACGACTTCGACGTTTTTATAGCGATACAAAATGCGTCGAATCGGCGAGGCGATTTCGCCCGGAGAAAGCACGGCGGTAGCGACCTGATACAGCAGCGGCTGAAAAGTATGATGATTTTTGCGGTCAATCAGCGTGACCTCGACCGGCTTGTTTCCCAAACGTTTCGCCGCCTGCAAGCCGCCGAAGCCGCCGCCGACGATAACCACTTTCGGTCTTTCTGTTTTCGCTTTCATTACTTTCTCCTTCTACTAAAATATTTTAGCATTCTGTGAAATAATTCACAATATTTATTTACGACGCCGTTATGATAGAAAGTTGCAGGTTTTTTCGGAAAAATTCAGTCCGTTAGGAAACAGACCAAAACGCGCAGGCGCAGGAGATATGCGAAACGCGGAACGAAGGAAAGTTTTGAATTTCGAGTTATGAATTTTAAGTTATTAGGAAATCATTAATTCAAAATTCAAAATTTAAAACTCAAAATTCGTGATTTATTCCGCGTTTCGCATTCCGCATTCCTAATATATTGCCGCTGATTGGTTAATGGTTTACAGTTTAAACTTTAAACTTTCCTGGCATAGATTTTTGTGCGCGGGGGGCAAACGCCTTATAATTAAACTTTTTATTGCGATGAAGACTTTCTATATTACAACGCCGATTTATTACGCCAACAGCCTGCCGCACCTCGGACATCTCTACACGACGATGGTCGCCGACGCCGTGATAAAGCACAAAAAACAGCGCGGTTTCGATACGTATTTTCTGACCGGAACGGACGAGCACGGCGTAAACATCCAGCGTGTAGCCGAAGCGAACGGTAAAACGCCGAAGGAACACGTCGATTTTATCTCCGGCGAGATGAAAAAAATGTTCGCTCAGTTCGGCTTGGACAACTACGACATTTTTATGCGCACGACCGAGCCGTTTCATTACGAAGCGGTGCAGAACCTGTGGCGCGAAATCGCCGCAAGTAAAACGCCGAAAGGGAATGAAACGATTTACAAAGGCTTCTACGAAGCGTGGTTTTGCCCGAACTGCGCCGAGTTTAAAACCGAGAGCGAATACGAACTGGGAGCGGGCGAAGACGTGCCGCGCTGTCTGATTCACGAACGCCTGCTCGACCGCGTTTCCGAGGAAAGCTATTTTTTCCGGCTTTCCGATTATGCCGAAACGCTTTTGCAAATCATCCGGGAAAATCCGCAGCGGATTCGTCCCGAAGCGCGGCGCAACGAGGTCGCCGCTTTTATCGGTCAGGGCTTGCAGGATTTATCCATCAGCCGCGAGAAAAAATCGGTCAGCTGGGGCGTGCCAGTGCCCGGCGACGAAAATCACGTGATGTATGTCTGGCTCGACGCGCTTTCAAATTACATCACGGCGACCGGTTACGGCAACGAGGAAAGAAAGTTCGTCGGTTTTGAAAAATACTGGCGTAACGTGACGCATCTGGTCGGCAAGGACATTCTACGCTTTCACACGGTTTACTGGTGGTCGTTTCTGCTGGCGGCGGGAATAAAGCTGCCCGATACGGTTTACGCGCACGGCTTATGGCTTGATAATCAGGGACGAAAAATGGGCAAGGCTCTCGGAAACGTGATTCGGCTGGATATTCTGCATCAGCATTTTCCGGTCGACGTTTTGCGGTATTTCGTTTTGCGCGAGATGGTTTTCGGGCAGGACGGAAAATTCGGCTACGAAAACCTGATTGACCGCGCCAACGCGGATTTGGCGAGCGGTCTGGGAAATCTGTCGAGCCGCACGCTCTCGATGATTACGAAATATCGCGACGGCTCGATTCCGGGCGGCAAAATCGGCGAGGAAAATTATATTTTCGCCAAGCGAGCCGGAATCAACCCGGACGAGCAGGATTTGGTTTCCGTGCTCGAACATGCTCGCGACGAGTTTATCCGAAAATTCGACAACTACGAGTTTCATCAGGCGCTGGAAGTCGTCTGGACGGTGATTGCGCGGATTGACAAGATGATTTCCGACGCCAAGCCGTGGGAACTGGTCAAGGACGAAAATCAGTCTGAAACTTTAAACGCCGTCCTGTATCGCGCGACCGAAACGCTGCGCTGGCTCACGGTGCTGCTTTACCCGGTGATGCCGGAAGCGACGCGAAAGATTTACGCGCAAATCGGCTTGACCGGGAATTTGGAACAAATAAATCCTGAAAATTTAACTTGGGGAGAATTAGAAGCGGGAACGAGAATCGGCGAAACCGAAGCCGTTTTCCCGCGCCTTGATAAAAA
>JALZHR010000190.1 GCA_030860665.1 Acidobacteriota bacterium | reverse complement strand
ACGACCGGAAAAGTCGTTCTGACGATTTGAGAAAAAGGAGAAACGAACGAATGAAAATCGGAATTATCGGCGCGGGACACATCGGCGCGAACGCGGCTCGGCTGTTCGTCGAAGCCGGGCACGAAGTCGCCGTCGCCAACTCGCGCGGCGCGGAAACTTTGCAGGATTTAATCAATGAACTCGGCAGCGAGCGGGCGCAAGCGGCGGCGAGCGTCGAAGAAGCCGCGAAATTCGGCGAAGTCGTCTTCGTCTCGATACCTTTCGGCAGATACAGAGAGCTTCCGCCGGAAGCGTTCGACGGCAAAATCGTGATTGATTCAAACAATTATTATCCCGACCGCGACGGCAATTTTCCCGAACTCGACAGCAACTCGACGTCTTCGAGCATTCTGCTGGCTGAGCATCTCGGCAGCGGCGCGCGCGTCGTCAAAGGCTTTAACACGATTTGGTTCGAGCATCTGAGAACGCAGGGCAATAAGGATTTGCCGGTTGAAGAACGGCGCGCGATTTTTATCGCCGGAGACGACGCTGAGGCGAAGGAAATTGTAGCGAAATTGATTGAAGACATCGGTTTTGCGGCGGTCGATACGGGCGATTTGTCCGACGGCGGCTTGGCGCAGCAGCCCGGAACGGCGCTTTACAACCGCAACCTGACGGCGAGCGAAGCCTACGCGATTATCAGCTCGGAAACTTATTGACGGGAAAAAGAAGCTGACGGATTCCGGGCAAAAAGCGCAGTTATAAAGAGGAGTAATTATGAAATATCGAAAACTGGGAACGAGCGATTTGGAGGTTTCAGCCATCGGGCTGGGCTGTATGGGAATGTCGGATTTTTATTCCGGGCGCGACGATGCCGAATCGCTCGCCACGATTGACCGCGCGCTGGAACTCGGCGTTAATTTTCTGGATACGGCGGATATGTACGGACCTTTCACGAATGAAGAACTGGTCGGGCGCGCGATTAAAGGCAGGCGCGAGCAATTCGTGATTGCTACGAAATTCGGCATAGTCCGCGACCCGTCCGACCCGCAGATTCGCGGCATCAACGGCAAGCCCGAATACGTCCGGCGGTCGGTCGAAGGCAGTTTAAAGCGTTTGGGAATCGAAACGATTGACCTTTATTACCAGCACCGCGTAGACCCGCAGACGCCGATTGAAGAAACGGTCGGCGCGATGGCGCAGCTCGTGAAAGAAGGAAAAATCCGCTATCTCGGCTTGTCGGAAGCGTCGGCGGAAACAGTGCGCCGCGCAAATGCGGTTCATCAAATCACCGCTTTGCAGAGCGAATATTCGCTCTGGACGCGCGACGTCGAAGACAACGACGTGCTGGCGACCTGCCGCGATTTGGGCATCGGCTTCGTCGCTTATTCGCCGCTCGGGCGCGGTTTCCTGTCGGGCGAAATCAAGCGGTTCGAGGATTTGGCGGAAGATGATTACCGCCGCAACTCGCCGCGTTTTCAGGGCGAAAATTTCGACAAGAATATAAAACTGGTCGAAAGGGTCGAGGAAATCGCGAAGGAAAAAGGCATCACGGCTTCGCAGCTCGCGCTGGCTTGGGTTTTGTCGCAGGGCGACGACATCGTGCCGATTCCGGGCACGAAACGCCGCAAATATCTGGAACAAAACGCCGCGGCTGCGGACGTTATCCTAAGCCAGGAAGATTTGGCGCGCATCGAGGAAGTTTTTCCGAAAGACGCCGTCAGCGGCTTGCGCTACCCGGAAGCGATGATGGCGAGCGTCAACAGGTAAGAAATTTTAACCACAGATGGACACGGATGAACGCAGATTTAAAACAGGATGGACAGGATAGATAGGATAAATCACTCTTTTATCCGCGTTTATCTGTGTAAATCTGTGGTTTCAAAAATAAAAATCAAAGGGAAGGTGAAAGATTATGGCAGTAAGAAATGCGAAAGCGAGTTGGGAAGGCGGTTTGACGGACGGCAAAGGCACGATGGCTCTGGGCAGCGGCGCGTTTGAAGGCTCGTTTTCGTTTAATACGCGAATGGGCGACGAGCCGGGGACGAACCCGGAAGAATTAATCGGCGCGGCGCTGGCGGGCTGTTACACGATGGCTTTGAACGCGACGCTGGAAAAGGAAGGCAACAAGCCGAACAGCGTCCGCACCGAGGCGCGGGTTCATTTCGGCAAAGACGGCGAAGGCTTCGCCATCACGCGGATTGATTTGCAGACCGAAGCCGACATCGACGGCATCGAGGAAGCAAAATTCAGCGAAATCGCCGAGCAGGTCAAAAAACAATGCCCGGTCAGCAAGGCGCTGACGGGAACGGAAATCACGCTCGACGCTAAATTAACAAAAGCGCAGGCGGCGGGTTGATATTTGAAAAGAAGCGCCTGGAAAAGATAAATAAAATTTTATTTACCTTTTCCAGGCGAAACTAGACGGATTGGACTTATTTTCCGGCTGATGAAGACGAAGCGCCGCGCCCGGTTTTCTGCTGTAGCTCGTCGATGCGAACGGAAGCCTGAGCTTTGGTCAGATTTTCATCGAAATCTTCTTTGGCTTCTTCGCTCAGAGTCTTCAGATAAGAGCGCTGAGCGCCGGTCATCGGCTCGTCGCCGGTCGTCCAGTCTTCCGGGTTTTTAATGGTGTTGCTTTCGTCAGCTTGCTGCTGTGTAAGTTTGTCAGTCATAAATTACTCCTGATGTTCGATTTTGTTTCAGTGATTAAACACTAGCCTAAGCGTTGCACAAATCGTGCCATTCGGGAGAAACAAAGGATTTGGCAAACGCGCGAGCAGCGAGCTAAGATGAAATAAACGATTGCGAAAAAGGGGTTTAACCGTTTTCGCGCAATTTTACAAATTAATTTTCAGGAGAAAGATATGGGAAACTTTGCAAAACAGGCAACTGATACGAATTTTGAAACGGATGTTTTGTCTTCGGACAAACCGGTGTTGGTCGATTTCTGGGCGGAATGGTGCGGACCGTGCCGGATGATTGCGCCGTCGGTCGAAGCCATCGCCGAAGATTACGAAGGCAAGGCGAGCGTTTATAAAATGAACGTGGACGAAAATATGAACGTTCCGCAGCGCTACGGCATTCGCGGCATTCCGACCCTCATCGTTTTCAAAAACGGCGAGGAAAAAGAGCGTATCGTCGGCGCGGTCTCGCGCGAGGCGATTGCGAACGTGATTGAAAAATATGTCTGATGAACTTTATTTAAAGTTCGTCGGCTGGATTGCACGCATAAATCGGTCGGAATCGATTCCGGCTGATTTATGCGCTTTTAACTTCGGTTTAATCGAAACCGAAAAAAGCTATTCCGCCTATCTGACCGGCGCAAAAACTTTCGATTCGGAAAACGACGATTGGGCTTGCGCGGAAGATTTCGTTCCGAAAGAAAAATATTTTGAATTAGGCGACGAATTTGCCGGAGAGGATTGGCGGAAAGTCGAGAAGAAATTTATCGAACTGTTAGAACGCTGCATCTATTCCACGGGTTTTTCGCAGACTTTTCTGGCGAAAGCGGAAGCGATTACCTGCGGCTTCGACGACGGCGAACTTTTCAGAATCAAATGAAAGCCATAATTGTCAGAGAATTCGGCGCGCCCGAAGTGATGAAATTGGAAGAAGCCGCCGATTTGCAGCCGGACGAAAATCAGGTTCTGGTGCGCGTGCGCGCCGCCGGAGTGAATCCGGTCGACGCTTATATCCGCACCGGCACGCACGCGCAAAAGCCGAAGCTGCCCTACACGCCCGGCAAAGACGCGGCTGGCGTCGTCGAAGCGGTCGGCGCGAATATTACGGATTTTAAGGTCGGCGATAGAGTTTACACCGCCGATTCGATTTCGGGAACTTACGCCGAATTCGCCCTGTGCGCGGAAAATCAGGTTCACAAATTGCCGGAAAACGTTTCGTTCGAGCAGGGCGCGGGAATTTTCGTGCCTTACGCGACGGCGTATCGCGCGCTGTTTCAGAAGGCGAAGCCGCAGCCGGGCGAGACGATTCTGATTCACGGCGCGTCGGGCGGCGTCGGCATCGCTTCGGTGCAGTGGGCGAAAAATTCCGGCTTGAAAATCATCGGCACGGCAAGCTCGGACGAAGGGAAAAATCTGGTTAAGCGGCAAGGCGCGGATTTCGTTCTCGACCACACGGACGAGAATTATCTGGATGAAATCAAAGAGATTACGGGCGGCGCGGGCGTCGATATTATCCTGGAAATGCTCGCCAACGTGAATCTGCAAAAGGATTTTGAAGTGCTGGCGACCTACGGGCGCGTCTCGATAATCGGCAATCGCGGCACGCTGGAATTCAATCCGCGCGCGATTATGGGCAAAGACGCGATTGTTTACGGAGTCCAGCTTTTTAACACGCCGCCGCCCGAAATGAGGGAAATTCACGCCGCAATTTACAAAGGTTTGAGCGAAGGCTATCTGAATCCGATCGTCGGCAAAACCTTTCCGCTCGCCGAAGCCGCCGCCGCGCATCACGCCGTTCTCGAACAGAAAGCGTTTGGCAAGATTATTTTAAAAACGTAGAAAATGCAAAACGCAAAATGCAAAGTGCAAAATGGAAGAAAAGATTAGCCTTGTATCTTAAATTCCAAATCCTGATATTTTGCATTTTGCATTTTGCGTTTTGCATTTAACTCAACACTGATTTCATCGCTTCTTCCAGATTTGGGAATTTAAACTCGAAACCGTTTTCCAGCAGTCTTTCCGGCAGGACGCGCGCGCCTTGTAAGAGCAAGGTTTCGCCCATTTCGCCGAACATTAATTTGATGGCGAATTCGGGAACGGGCAGAATCGCGGGACGACGCAGGACTTTGCCGAAGGTTTTGGTAAATTCCGCGTTCGTCACCGGGTTCGGCGCGGTCGCGTTGACGACGCCGCGCAGCTTTTCGTTTTCGAGCGCGAAATGGATAATCCCAATCAAATCTTCGAGCGTAATCCAGCTCATCCATTGTTTGCCGCTGCCGACGCGCCCGCCGACGCCGAATTTAAACGGCGTCAGCATTTTTTCCAGCGCGCCGCCGTCCTTTGCCAGAACGACGCCGATGCGCGGCATCACGACGCGAGCGCCGAATTCCTCAGCCTTTTCCGATTCCATCTCCCACGCGTCGCAGACTTCCGGCAGAAAGCCTACGCCTTTGGCGCTGTCTTCGGTTAAAACTTCGTCCTCGCGGTCGCCGTAAAAGCCGATAGCCGAGGCGGAAACGAAAATTCGCGGCGGATTTTTCAGAGATTTCAGCGCATCGACCAGAACGCGCGTGCCGAGGACGCGGCTGTCGCGGATTTTTCGCTTCTTTTCTTCCGACCAGTTTTCCGACGCGACGTTGTCGCCCGCCAGGTGGACGACGGCGTCGAAGTTTTCCAGCTTCGCTCGTTCCGTTTCCGAAAAGCCTTTTTCCGAATCCCATCGAATTTCGTCGTCGGCTTGCGGCGCTTTTCGCACGAGGCGGAAGATTTCGTGACCTTTCGCTTCCAGAGTCGGAATCAGATGCGTTCCGACCAGACCGCTCGCGCCTGAGATTAGAATTTTCATAGATTTATATGTAGCAAGCTAGTTCAAATCAGCCATTTTTCTTATCTTATCTCTTAATATTACTAAGAGATAAGCTGCCGGTGTATAAATTAATATGCTTGAAATAGCAGTGAATCCTAAAAACCGAAAAGTCCGAATATTGATTCTTCCATTCTCTGCCTACCATAAAATATTAGAAGCTGCCAGAAAACCGTCAATGCAAAATCAAGCTTAAATTCCTGAGGTATCAATTGAAATCCCAAAATAACAATCGAATGAAGCAGAATCGTTATAGGATACCGCAAAGAATAGAAAAGGCTATCTTCCTTTTGCTTAACATCCCTTAATCTTTTCCCTGCAAATCGCGCCGGATAAATTTTACCATTTTTTGAATTTCCTCTTCGGTCAGTTGATTTTTAAAAGCGGGCATCGGCAATTTTCCGTGCGCGATTTGCTCGTAGATTTCCTGTTCGCTTTTATTTTCGATAGCGCCGTAGCGCAGGGAAGGCACGGGTTTTCCGTCGACTTCCCTGCCGTAGGCTTCCGCGCCGTGACAAACCGCGCAGTTTTGCCGGTAGAGCGAGGCTTCGTAAGACTTGCTTTCGGCGATGACAAAACTATCTCTGCGACTTGTTTTTTTTTCGGCGCAGGTGAAAAACAAAGTGAGTGAAATGAAAATAACAATAATCTTAAACTTCGACACAATTTATTTGACTAAAATCTTTCGTTCCGATTAGAATCATTTGAAATATTTCGCCGATTTATTCGCTAACCCGATAAATTGTAGAATATTTCGCCTTCCGAAATAATAAAACGAGCCAAAAGATTAGTCTATTATCAGGATAAACTTATGAGCAAGATTTCTTCAAAGATTGAAATGACCGCCAATATTCTCATCATCGTCGTAGCTCTCCTGCTCGGCGCGACTCTGATTCAGAGATACTTTTTCCCGTCGTCAGGCTCGAACCAGCCGGCTCGCGTGCAGCCGGTCGTCGGTTCCAAATTAGAGCTTGCCGACGTGAACTGGGCGAGCCAGCCGAAATCCGTCGTTTTAGCTTTGCAGACGACGTGTCGCTTCTGCACTGAAAGCGCGCCGTTTTACAAGCGCCTGCTTCAACAGGCGAAAGACCGGAACATCAAGGTGATAGCCGTCTTTCCGACCAAAGTCGAGGAAAGTGCGGCGCACTTAAACGAGCTCGGATTACAGGGACTCGAAGTAAAGCAAGCGCCTATCAATGACCTTCAAACCAGCGGAACTCCCACTCTGATACTCACCAACGATAAAGGTGAGATAACGAATTTCTGGATTGGGAAGCTGCCCGCCGAGAAGGAAGACGAAGTTCTCAGTAAACTTAATTCTTAAAAACAGGAGAAACTTAATGAGCGAATATTTCGGCGTTTTCAAACGCCTGAGCATCCTGGCGATTCTGCTAATGTGCTTTGGATTCTTTATCTTATCGCAGTATAGCGAAACGGTTTTCGCCACGGTCTGCTGCGCGGACTGCTACGCGCCGACCGAAGCCTGCGGCGAAGCCTGCAACGGCAACGAAGAATGTATCGACGAGTGCCTGGCGGAAGAAGCCGCCTGTCTTTCGACGTGCAGCACGAGTCCGGTTTACTGCCAGAGCGGCGGGGGCGGCGGAGGCGGCGGCAATCAGGGTTCGAGCTGCACGAGCAATTCGCAATGCCGGCTCGGATACAGCTGCGTCAACGGAATCTGTCACCCCAACAGCGGGCAGATGTGCTATTACGATTACCAGTGCCCGCCCGGTCAGCACTGCGTCGGAAACACCTATTGCGCCTATTAGTAAGACGGAGCAGCAGGAAGATTTCCTTAATGTTAATTCAAACCGAACGGGCGCTGCTGCTTCAATAGCAAACAACGCCCGTTCTGCATTTTGCGGCAAACGCCGTCTGAGCGGCGGAACTTCCGCGCCGTAATATTCAGCTGCCGGCAAAGCCGATTGCGACCTTTAAATTATTTCGGAAATGCCCGCGCGAGGCGTTACCTTATCGCGCCTTCAATCGGGCTGGAAGCCGAGGCGTAGAGGCGTTTCGGCATCCTGCCGGAGAGATACGCGAGCCTGCCAGCCTGCACCGCCAGTTTCATCGCCGTCGCCATCTGCGCCGGATTTCTGGATTCGGCAATCGCCGTGTTCATCAGAATCGCGTCCGCGCCGAGTTCCATCGCAATCGAAGCGTCCGACGGAACGCCGACGCCGGCGTCGACGATAATCGTCGCGTCCGGCAATTGCTCACGCATAATCCGCAAATTTGCCGGATTCTGCACGCCCATTCCCGAACCGATGGGCGCGGCGAGCGGCATCACGGCGGCGCACCCGATGTCCAAAAGCTTTTTCGCCATAATCAAATCGTCGGAGAAATACGGCAGAACGATAAAGCCTTCTTTGACGAGAACGCGCGCGGCTTCGAGCGTCTGCTCGTTGTCGGGCAGAAGCGTAACTTTATCGCCGATGACTTCGAGCTTTATCCAGTCGGTTTCGAGCGCCTCGCGGGCGAGACGCGCCGTGCGAATCGCGTGCTCGGCGTCGTAGCAGCCAGCCGTGTTCGGCAGAATCTGCATCTCGGGCGAGAGATAATCGAGAAACGATTCGGTGGCGCGGTCGAGCGGCACGCGGTTGACGGCGACCGTCACCATCTCCGCGCCCGAAGCCGCGTGCGCTTCCTGCATTTCCCTGTGCGAGCGATATTTTCCCGTGCCGATGATGAGGCGCGAGCTAAAAGTTTTTCCGGCTAAAACGAATGTGTCAGACATAAAATCAATTACGAATTAAAAATTACGATTTACGAATTACGAATAAAAATTAAAAATTACGAATTACGAATTTAAAAAAACGCTTTGTCAATTTACAGTTTCAATCTTAACAAAAAACCGAACAAAAGAAATGCGGACTAAATTAGAAGAACTTAGCCCGCATTTTACGATTATTAATTTCGTTTTTTAATTCGTAATTCGTAATTTTTAATTCGTAATTGATTCAGCCGCCGCCGACGAAATGGACGATTTCGATTTTGTCGGCGTCCCTGATTTCAATCGTTTCCCAATCTTTTTTGCGGACGACCTCGCGGTTCAATTCGACGGCGATGCGCTCCGAAGGCAAATCGAATTTTTGCAGCAGCTCGCGCAAATTCAGGCTGCTTTCGATTTCCCGCGTTTCGCCGTTGATAAAAACTTTCATATTCCAACCCGCCTGAAATTTAAAATCAATTATGCTGGATTACGCGTCTTAACTCAACTTCCTGGTCGCCGCTCATCGCCTTGACCAGCAAGGCGGCGCGTCCCTGGCGGAATTGCGGCAATTGCAGATGAACGATGGCGATGCCGTTGCTGTCGGTCTTGGCGTGAAAAATCAAGGGGCGAAACGCCGAGCCGAGAACTTTGACGACCACGTGCGCGCCGTTTAAGCCGTTTTCCTCGCCCGCGCGATGAACCAGAATGCTCAGGGTTTTTCGCTCGCCGCCCTTGAACGTCGGCGAATTGAGCAGCTCGATTTTGAGCTTATCCGCTTCTTCTTCGCTGATTGGCTCGGCTTTCGTGAAGTCGGTGATGATTTCGACCGCGTCGACCGGCAGAATCGTTTCTTCTTCGACGATTTCGACCGCTTCGATAATCGGTTCTTCGAGAATGCTGACGGGAATTTCAAAAACCGCTTCTTCCTCGCGCCCGACGTCGCTGCCGGTCGCGGGCGCAGTTTGAATCTGCGGCTGTTGCTGCGAATGCGGATGTAAATCGAAATCCTGCGGCTCAAGCTGCGCGTCGCTTCTGGTCAGCAATTCCGGCATCGGGATTTCTTCCCTTTTCGCTTCCGTCTTTTCCGGCGCTGCGGCTGCCGTCGTCTGACCAGCTGCCGGAACTTTGACTTCCCTCTGCGCGACCAGACCTTTTTTCCTGGAAGCCGATTCCTTCATCGTCATTCGCCGCAAATCTTCGATTCTTCCGGCTTTTATCGCGGCGCAGATGAGATGATGCTGTTTTTGCAGACGTTCGGCAAGCTGCTTTTCGTCCAACGGTTCGCCGTTCAGCAAATCGTCGTAGGGCGAGCGTTTGCTGGCGAGAATCGTGCCGCGGTCGTAGACCAGCGACAGGATAAGCGGAGTATTCACGCCCTTGTCTTCGGTCTGGACGTGGTAAGTCACCCCGTTATATTCGATGTCTGTATTAAAACCCGTTATCACGGCAATTTGGCGAGAAAGGCGGCGAAAATCAGAACGCATATTGCGTCCTTTATGAAAGTAACATAAGCGTTTACGGACGGTCAACGAAAAATGAGTCCGGAGAGTCCGGAGAGTCCGGAGAGTCACGAGTCAAATCGAAGATATCAGCTCGAAATCAGTGAGGAAATTTCCACGATTTTTTTTAAGAAATTTATTTCTTTCGGCTCTCCTGACTCTCCAAACTCTCCGGACTCTTGACTCTCCGTGTTGGTTAACTTACGATTAACTTGTGCCATAATTCTCAAGCTGTTTTGACGAGAATTTATCGTCTGTTCGGCGTATTTTGAGAGCAACAATCAGGGACAGAGGAGAATCTAAATGTCAACAGGATTTGATATTGGAGCGTATCTTCCGATTGCCGTAATGTTTGTCGTTGCGGCGGGTTTTGCGGCGAGCCAGATTCTGGTCACGCAACTAATCGGACCGCGAAAAAGAACGGCGACGAAGCTGATGCCTTACGAGTGCGGAAAAGACCCGGTCGGGTCGGCGCACGACAGGTTTTCGGTCAAATTCTATACGGTGGCGGTGGCGTTTCTGCTGTTCGACATCGAGGTTCTGTTTCTGATTCCGTTCGCGGTCGCTTTCAAAAGCCTGATGCGAGATGAAATCAGCGGCGTGGCTTTCGGCACGATTGCTTTTATCGAAGTGATGGTTTTCATCGCGACGCTTATCGCCGGGCTGGTTTATATTTGGAAAAAAGGCGTATTTGACTGGAATCTGCAGGCGCGCTCCGAGGCTCGCGCCGAAGCCCGCGCGCTCATCGCCGCCAACAAAAGAGCGCGCACGATGCAGCAGGAAAGACGCGCCGCTTAACAAGAAGAAGAAGAAGCTGAGGCTTGAGAATTTGGAGTTGAATAATGGGTTTAGAGAATACACTTTTTGAATCGTTACCTGACGTTATTACGGTAAAGCTCGACGCAGTCGTCAACTGGGCGAGAAAATCCTCGCTCTGGCCGGCCACGTTCGGCTTGGCTTGCTGCGCTATCGAGATGATGAACACGGTTTCAGCTCGGCACGACCTTTCCCGTTTCGGCGCGGAAACGTTTCGCGCCAGCCCGCGACAGGCTGACGTGATGATTGTTTCGGGACGCGTTTCGCGCAAAATGGCTCCGGTTTTAAGACGCATCTACGACCAGATGCCCGAGCCGAAATGGGTTATCTCGATGGGCGCGTGCGCCACCACGGGCGGCGTTTTCGACAATTACGCGATTGTGCAGGGCGTGGACAAAATCGTCCCGGTCGACGTTTACGTGCCCGGCTGCCCGCCGCGTCCCGAGATGCTCGTGCACGCGATTATGATGCTGCAGGAAAAAATTTCCAGGGAATCGGTCAAAGAGCGCCGCGACACGTTTGAAGAAGAATCGCGCCAGGCGATTATTCCGGGAACGATTCCGGTGACGATGGGCAGCGAATCGATGACGGCGGCGAGACGCGCCGACACGCGCCCCTACACGATTCCGTCAAAACACGAACGAAGAAAATCTTCGTAGTATAAAGACTAAGCGAGCGGTGAAAGATTTCAGACGAACTTCACCGCCTCTTTTTATATAAAATATGTCCGAAGAACGATTGCTTGGATACGTCGATAAACTGAAAGCCGAAAACCAGGCGTGGGTCGCCGATTTGAAAAACACTTTCGGCGAGGTCAGCGTTTATGTGCCGCGCGAATCCATCGAAGACGTGTGCCGTTTTTTAAAGACGACGCACGATTTCGACCTTCTGGCGGATATTTGCGCCGCCGACCGCGGGTCGGAAGAAGACCCGCGCTTCGAGGTCAATTATCACCTGTTTTCGACCGTTCATTATGACCGCCTGCGCCTGAAAGTTCTGCTTTCGGAAGACGACCCGCACGTGCCGAGCGTGACGGGCGTCTGGCGCACGGCAAACTGGCACGAGCGCGAAACTTTCGATATGTTCGGCGTTATTTTCGACAATCACCCGAATCTGGAAAGAATTCTGCTGCCGTCGGATTTCGACGGTCACGCGTTGCGAAAAGATTACCCGCTGCGCGGTTACGAGCCGTATAGCTTGACCTGATTATGAAAAAAGGACGGCTTTTTTTGTTAGCTTTGGCGTGTCTGCTCTGTTCGACCTACTCGGTTGACGGTCAGGTCAGCAGGCGCGCTAAAGTCAAGCCGCAGGCGGCAGCAAAAAAAACGGCTCTTTGCAAATCGAATAATTTTTCTTTTTTGTGCCCGAAGGGCTACGAGATTTTGTTGCGCGGCGATGACGCGACGGGTATTTTTTTAGCTCGAAACTCCAAGTTCGGTTACAGTCTTTTCGTCATTGCTCCGAAAGACGCTTTTGACAGAGAGAAGCTGATAAGCGAAACGACTCTGACGGTTTTGAAAACTTTATACCCGAAGGAATCAATGGATTATCGCTGGAGAGACGGCGAATTTTACCACCAGAATCCTTCGAGCAGATTTGAAGTGAGCAGAAAACAATCGCTCGGCTTTAACGGAAATCAGATTGTCACGGTGGTTTATCGCCAGATTTCATTCAAAGACAAAAATCTGATTATCGGCACGGTCGTTCACGGTTTGGATACGGGCGAGGCGGCGGAAAGAGATTTTGACGAAGATATCTGGATAAATTCGGGCGCGTGTTTTGACGCGTCGGCGATAATTCGCCGGTTTACCGGCGAAAAGCCGAGCGATAAATTCGACGTATGCACTGTAACAATCGAAGCGGAGGTTGAATCTTCGCTCCGAGCTATAAATTAATATTTTTAGTAATTATGACTCCGACATCTGAAACGAACTCGGCTTTTGAAGTTTTAGACCAGCCCCTGGAATCGCAGATGACGATTTCGATGGGACCGCAGCATCCTTCGACGCACGGCGTTTTGCGGCTCGAACTGGTGCTGGACGGCGAGATGGTCGTCCGCGCCATTCCCGACATCGGCTATCTGCACACGGGAATGGAGAAGCTTTTCGAGTATAAAAAATACCAGCAGGGCATCGTCATCACCGACCGGATGGATTATCTGAACCCGCTCGGCAACAACCTTGCCTACGTGATGGCGGCTGAAAAGCTGCTGCAAATCGAGATTCCCGAACGCGCGCAGGTCATCCGCGTTTTGTTTGCCGAATTGCAGCGCATCGCCTCGCATATGGTCTGGCTCGGAACGCACGCTCTCGACATCGGCGCGATGTCGGTATTCTTTTACTGCTTCCGCCAGCGCGAAAAAATTCTGAATCTGATTGAAGCCGCTTCGGGCGGGCGAATGACGCCGAGCTATTTTCGCATCGGCGGCTTGATGATGGATTTGCCCGCCGGATTCGACCGGCGCTGCCGCCAGTTTCTCGAGGATTTCCCCGCCGCGCTCGACCAGTTTGAAACGCTCGTCTCGGGCAACACGCTCTGGCAGAGCCGCACGAAAGACATCGGCTACATCAGCCGCGAGGACGCGATTGACTGGGGCTTGACCGGACCGTGCCTGCGCGGCAGCGGCGTCGAGCTGGATTTGCGCCGCGCCAACCCGTATTCCGGTTACGAGACCTACGATTTTGAAATTCCGGTCGAGACGAGCTGCGATGTCTGGGCGCGTTTCCGCGTGCGGATGCGCGAGCTTTACGAATCATATAAAATCGTCCGTCAGGCTTTGGAGAGATTGAAACCGGGACCGATTAAAGCGGACGCGCCGAAGGTCGTTCTGCCCGACCGCAACGATATGCGGACGCATATGGACTCGCTGATTCACCACTTTTTGATTGTGGCGGAAGGCTTTAACGTTCCAATCGGCGAAGTTTATCACGCCGTCGAAGGCTCGAAGGGCGAGCTTGGATGTTATATTCGCTCGAACGGCGGACCGAAGCCCGACCGGGTTCATTTTCGCGGTCCGAGCTTTATCAATCTTTCGGCGCTGCCCGCGATGAGCGAGGGCGAAATGGTCGCCGACGTGGTGGCGATTATCGGCTCGCTCGATATTGTATTGGGCGAGATTGACCGTTAGTTTTTCATAAAAAAAGCGGAAGAAGATAAAATATTGAAAAATATTACTTCAAAATTCGCATTATTATTTTTTTCGTTCAGTATTTTTGGCGCGATAAACACTTTTGCGCAAACGGATTCGTGCGCTCTGAAGGTGGAAGTTTTCAATTTTGACGGCGAAGACGCCGCGGCTAAAAACGCCGCCGCGACGGCGACTAATATTAAAACGCGCCGGGTTTATCGTTCCGTGCTCAAAGACGCGCAGCCGTATTTCGACCGCTTACCCGAAGGCGAATATGAAATTATCCTTAGAAAAGCGGGCTTTAAACGAACGAAAAACCGTTATGAAGTCGCGTGCGCGGATGCGGAGCAGGGCGTTTTGTCACATTTTTTATATATGCAGCCGGGCAGCCCGAAGGAAATTTACAATTCCGCGAGAGTTAAACTGGGCGCGGCAAACGTTAATCCGGGCGCTTCCGGCGAAAACCTGAAACTTTCTTCTCCGATAGTAGGTCAAGGAGGAGGAACAGGCGTTCCGATAAAGGGCGATGTGTCGAAATGGCGACCGGGCGAGAATCTTTCGGCAGGAGTGTTAAACGCCAACGCCGTCAGCCTGCCGAAACCGGAATATCCGCGCGCGGCAAAGGCGGTGCGCGCTGCGGGCGTGGTCAGCATTCAGGTTACAATTGACGAAGAAGGAAACGTGATTTCGGCGGAAGCCGTCGCCGGGCATCCGCTTCTGCAACCGGCGGCGTTGAAAGCGGCGCGGCTGGCTAAATTCCCGCCCACTTTATTGGAGGGAAAACCGGTCAAAGTTACCGGAATTATCGTTTATTATTTTGTCGCAAATTAAATTTTAGAAACTATGGCAACAGCAGTCCCGACAGATTTTACAAATCAGGTTGAATACACGCAGGAAGTGGCGGAATTTTCGCCCGAAGTCGTCGAAGAAATGCGCTCGCATCTCTTGAAATATCCGCCGGAGAGAAAACGCTCGGCGCTGATTCCGCTGCTTTTCGTCATCCAGCGCGAGCGCGGCTACGTCGATAATCCGGGCGTGAATTTTCTGGCGGATTTTCTGGAAATCGAGGTGACGGACGTTTGGGAAACGGCGACGTTTTACTCGATGTTCAACCTGCGCCCGGTCGGTCGGCATCACATCCAAATCTGCAAGACGCTTTCGTGCAAGATTATGGGCGAGCCGGAAATCACCGAGCATATTTGCAACCGGCTCGGCATCCACGCGGGCGAAACGACCGCAGACGGAAAATACACCGTCTCGCTGGTCGAATGCCTCGGAAGCTGCGGCACGGCGCCGATGATGCAAATCGGTTTTGATTATTACGAGGATTTGACGACTGAAAAAGTGGATAACATTTTAGATTCGCTGAAATAAAATGCGCTTTTACTTTTCAATAATTCTGGTGTTGATGTTGCTGTCGGCTTGCAGCGGGCAAAGATACAAAATCAGCACCGAGAATATGTCGCCGGCTTTAAAGATAGGCGATGTCTGCAAAGCGGAAAGTTTGGCGGATTCTTCGATTGAGCGTTTCGACATTGTTGTCTTTAATATGCCGGAAGATATTAAAAAGCTCACCGGCGAAACAGGCAGCGTGAAAATTATCGCGCGCGTCGTCGGGCTTCCCGGCGAAAAGATTGAAATCAGGCAGGGAAAAACATTCATCAACGAAAAATTGCTTGATGAAAATTTTGAAAAGGCAACGGATACGGAAAAGGATTTTTCGGCGTTTGTAATTCCCGAAAACGAGTATTTTTTGCTGGGCGATAACCGCCCCCAAAGTCTGGATAGTCGTTACTGGAAAAAGCCGACCGTCAGCAGAACGGAAATTTCGGGAAGAATTTCAGGCTGTAATTAATTTAGTATGGAAATCAAAGCAATCGGGTGCGAGCCTTTACAGCTCAAGCGAATGCACGTCAAAGACGGACATACGCTCAAAGTTTATCAGGAAACCGGCGGCTACGAATCGCTCAGAAAAGCGATGAGTATGTCGCCGGACGAAATTATCAACGAGGTCAAAGCGTCGGCTCTGCGCGGGCGCGGCGGCGCGGGCTTTCCGACCGGAATGAAATGGAGCTTTGTTCCGCGAAGCTCGCCGAAGCCGAAGTATGTCGTCTGCAACGCCGACGAATCCGAGCCGGGAACGTTTAAAGACCGCTACCTGCTCGAACGCGACCCGCACGCCCTGATTGAGGGAATGCTGATTGCGGCTTTCGCTCTCGGCGCGCAGACCTGCTACATCTATTATCGCGGCGAATATAAATATCTGATTGACATTATGGACGCCGCCATCGAGGAAGCGCGCGCCGCCAATCTGGTCGGCGAAAACATTCTGGGCGGCGATTTTACCTGCGAAGTTTACACGCACACCGGCGCGGGCGCGTATATCTGCGGCGAGGAAACCGCGCTTTTGTCTTCGCTGGAAGGCTATCGCGGGCATCCGCGAATGAAGCCGCCGTTTCCCGCCGTCGAAGGCGTCTACGCCTGCCCGACCGTTGTCAACAACGTGGAAACTCTGACGGCAGTTACGCAGATTATCGAAATGGGCGGAACGGCGTGGCGCGACCTGGGCACGGAAAAATCCGGCGGAACAAAGCTTTGGTCCGTTTCCGGTCACGTCAAAAAACCGGGCGTTTACGAGCTTCCGATGGGCTATCGCGATATGGAAAAGTTCATTATGGAAGACTGCGGCGGAATGCTCAGACCGGACAAAAAACTGAAAGCGGTCATTCCCGGCGGCTCGTCGGTTTACATTATGAACGCCGACCAGATTATCGGCAAAAATGTTACGCTTGATTATGAAGGCTTGGTGGAAGGCGGCTCGATGGTCGGCTCGGGCGGTTTCATCGTGATGGACGAGACGGTCGACGTGATGGAATCGACGAAAAATCTGACCGAGTTCTACAAGCACGAATCCTGCGGCTGGTGCACGCCGTGCCGCGAAGGAACGGACTGGCTGGTGAAAATTTTCAATCGCATTTCCACCGGCGGCGGGCGTCCGGAAGACGCGCAATTGCTGCTGGATATTTGCGACAACATCGAAGGAAAATCGTTCTGCCCGCTCGGCGACGCGGCGGCGTGGCCTATTCAAAGCGCGATAAAACGGTTTCCCGAAGACTTTAGAAAATGGCTGATCGATAAAGCGAGCGCGAACGGCAACGGAGACGCAAGGCTTGCCACGGCGAAAGTTTAATTAATTAAAAGGAGAAAAGAAAAATGGGAAAAGGCGATAAAAGAACCAGACGCGGAAAGATTTTTGCCGGCAGCTTCGGCAAATCGCGTCCGAAACCGAAAGTAAAAAAAGCTAACGCAACCGAAAACAAGAACGAACGCAAAGAATCATAAAATCTTTAACTGAAATTATTTACGATGTCTCAAGAACTGATAAAAGTAACAATTAACGGACAGGAATTCGAGGTCGAAAAAGGCGCGCGGCTGATTGAAGTCTGCCGCGAGCAGGGCTTCGGGATTCCCTCGTTCTGCTATTACAGCGACCTTGCTTTGCAGGCATCGTGCCGGATGTGTCTGGTGCGCATCGAGAAAATGCCGAAACTGCAAACGTCCTGCACGATTACCTGCACGGACGGAATGGTCGTCACCACACAAAGCGATGAAATCGAAAAAGCGCAGCGCGCGATGGGCGAATTTCTGCTGGCGAATCACCCGCTGGACTGCCCCGTCTGCGACCGCGGCGGCGAATGCGAATTGCAGGAGATGATTTTCGACTGGGGCGATTTGGAAGAGCGCTTTACCGAGCGCAAAAACGCCACGCCCGAAAAATTCCTCTCGCCGATTGTCGCCAATGACCCGCAGCGCTGTATTTTGTGCAAACGCTGCACGCGCGTCTGCGACGAATGGATGGGCGAGGAAGCCATCGAAGCCGGAAACCGCGGCGTCAACACCGTCATCGGAACTTACGGCGGCTGGCTGAACTGCTCGCAGTGCGGAAACTGCATCGAAGTCTGCCCGACCGGAACGCTTTTGGACGGGCTTTATCGCCACGAGGCGCGCCCGTGGGAAATGGATCAGACGATTTCGACCGACGTTTACGGCTCGGACGGGATGCAGCTTTCAATCGGCTCGCGCGGCGGCGAGATTCTCAGAATCGTGGCGCGCGACCGTTACGTCAACGGCTTGAACGGCGAATTTCTCGACGTCAAGGCGCGTTTCGCGCACGGATTTATCAATCATCCCGACCGCATCAAAACGCCGCTGATTCGTTATAAAAAAGGCGGAAAACTGATTCCCGCAACTTGGGACGACGCCGTCGCCTTTGTCGCGAATAAATTCCGGGAAGCCGGAAACAGCGTCGGCGTCGTCGCCTCGTCGCGTCTGACGAACGAGTCGGTTTTCACGCTCAAGCGTTTTGCGAAAGAAGTCGTCGGCACGGACAATTACGCCGTCACGGACGGCTACGATTTGACGCCGTTTTTCGACAATATGAGCGCGCCGCTTTGCACGCACAAGGAAATCCGCCACGCGAGCACGATTCTTTTAATCGGCGGCGACCCGGAAGAAGAGCAGACTTTTACGGCGAAACAGATGCGGCAGGCTATTCGCAACGGCGGCGCGAAATTGATTGTCGTGCATCACACGCCGCTGCGGATTACCGAAAAAGCGGCTCATTTCCTGCACGTCAACCCGAACTCGCTCGACGCTTTCGCGGTGGCTTTCGCCGACGCGGCGACCGAGGACATCGCGTCGAAGCTCGGCGTCGAGCAATCGCAGATTGACGATATGCTGAAGACAATCGGCGAAACCGAAGGCGATTTCGTCGTGATGTTCGGCGGCGATTTGTCGCCGGAAGCGCAGGCTGTGCTGGCGAACGCGGTCGGCAATTATGCGTCCGACACGCGCCGTGCGCTGCTTCACCCGCTCGCGGCTTACAACAATTCGGTCGGCGCGCACGATATGATGGCGGGCAGAAAACCGCTCGAAGAAGTTCTGCGCAATTCGCGCGCTTTGCTCATCGCCGGCAGCGTTTCGGATGAAAACGCAAAGCTTTTGGCTGATAAGGATTTCGTCGTCGTCCAAGAGCTTTTTGAAACGGCGACGACCGATTACGCCGACGTGGTTCTGCCTGCCGCGAGCTTTGCCGAATCGGACGGAACTTATACGAACAACACGGCGTTCGTCCAGCGTGTGCGCAAGGCAATCGAGCCGCGTCACCTTTCAAAAACCGACTGGATGATTACGGCGCGAATCGCGCGCGAGATGGACGTCGATTTCGGCTACGGATTCGCCTCGACCGCCGTTTTCAAATCAATCGCCGACACCGTTCCGCATTACGCGGGCTTGCGCTACCCGGATTTGAAGGACGAATCGAAGCCGGTGCAGGTCAAGCACGAAATTCAACCGAAGCGCGATTTGGCGAACGAATTAAGCGTTTTAAATCAGCGTGTCGAAGCGATGCCCGTGGCGGCTATAAAATATACGGAAACGCCGCGCATCGGCTACAAGCTGCACCGCGTGACGACGATGACCGGAAAAACGCCGCAGTTTCACCTGCTGGCAAACGGCAATCCGAAACCGGAAAATCTGCTGGTTTCGCCGCTTTTCCAGTTTAATTTGGACGGCACGCCGAAGGTCGAGGAAATGGCTGAAGCGGCGGCGGTCGGCGTCAAAGACCGGTTGGACGACAAGGAAACCGTCCCGAATACGGTCGTTCTCCGGTAAACGGAAACGGATTTGTTTTAACGGGCGCTCGCCGCGCCGTCTTTTTGTTGCGGCGGGCGCTGTAAAAGTTTAAATTTAAAGTTCGCAATAATTTAAAACGGCGGCGGCACGACGCGCCGCATCCGGCAGGCTCTCGAAATCCTGCTTTGAATCTATGGAAACTGCTATAAAAACGATTTTTCCCGTTGCGGTTTACAGCATCGCGGTTTTGCTCGCGTTTCAGGGCGTTTTGATGATTGTCGCCTACACGGTTCTGGCTGAACGCAAAATTCTCGGCTGGATTCAGGGGCGCATCGGACCGAACCGCGTCGGACCGTGGGGCGTTCTCCAGCCGTTCGCAGACCTTCTGAAATTTATCTTCAAGGAAGATTTGGTTCCCGATAAATCCACGAAATTCGTTTATTTTCTCGCGCCGCTGATAGCTCTGATTTGCGCGCTGATGCCGATTATCGTCTACCCTTTCGGTCCGGCGATTACGACCGTGGACTGGAGCTTTCTGCCATACGGCTTGGGCGAAGGCGTGCGGACGCTGCCGATGACGATTGCCAATTTCGACGTCGCGGTTTTGTATGTTCTGGGAATCACCTCGGTCGGCGTTTACGGCATCGCGCTGGCGGGCTGGGCTTCAAACTCGAAATACTCGCTGATGGGCGGCTTGCGCTCGTCGGCGCAGATGATTTCGTATGAGCTGGCGATGGGCGCATCCGTGCTGGGCGTCGTGATGATGGCGGGCAGTCTGAGCCTGAACGGAATCATCAACGCGCAGACGCAATATCCGACCAAGTGGTATATTATTCCGCAGTTTATCGGTTTTATAGTCTTTCTGATTGCGGCTTTCGCCGAAACGAACCGCGTGCCGTTCGATTTGCCGGAAGCGGAAACCGAGCTGGTCGCCGGATTTCACACCGAATATTCGGCTTTGAAATTCGCGCTGTTTTTTATGGCGGAATACGTCAATATGTTCACCGTTTCGGTGATGTGCGTGACGCTGTTTCTCGGCGGTTGGTATATTCCGGGCTTGAGCTACATATTTGAAGTCGGCTCGATTCCCTACGCCATCGCCAGCCACATCGCGTTTTTGCTCAAGATTTTCTTTTTCCTGTTTTTGTATATCTGGATTCGCGGAACGCTGCCGCGTTTTCGTTTCGACCAGCTGATGAATTTCGGCTGGAAATTTTTGCTGCCCTTAGCCATCGCCAACGTGATTTTCACGATTGTAATGGTTTATCTGGGAGTGTTTTAAAATTAAAAATGCAAAATTAAAAATTAAGAATCAGGCGCAAAATCTTTAATTCTTAATTTTTAATTTTTAATTGACCAATGATAACACCGCTTTTCTTTCTCTTTGCCGGACTCGCCATCGCCTGCGCGATTTCGCTGGTTTATCACCGGAATCCGCTTTACAGCGCGATTTCGCTGATCGGCGTTTTGATTTCGCTGGCTTGTATTTACGTCACGCTCGCCGCGCCGTTTATCGCCGCCGTGCAGGTTCTGGTTTACGCGGGCGCGATTATGGTGCTGGTCGTTTTCGTCATTATGCTGCTGAATCTGGAAGAGGACAAGCCGCTCAATCGCCTGCGATATTTATATGCCGTCGGCGGCGTGCTCGGCTTGGCGCTGCTGGCGCAGACGTTTTTCATCTTCTACGCCGTGACGAAAACGCCGAATCAGACGGCGATGCAGGAACAGGGCACAGGTCTGACGCAGAACATCGGCAGGGCGATGTACACGGAATATCTTTTGCCGGTCGAAATCGTCGGCGTGCTGCTTTTGATGGCGATTGTCGGCGCAATCATTATGTCGCGCCGCCTGTCGCAGCCGAATCTGGAACTGGTCGTCGATAAGGAGAAAGACGAGCGCGACGGATTGCAGAGCTTTGAAGATATAGGTTAGTTATTTAGTTCTGAGTTCTGAGTGCTGAGTGCTAAGTTTATTTTTCCGGTAAACCGCAGGCTCAGCACTCAGCACTCAGAACTCAGGACTTTAGAAAAATGGAACCGAGTTTAGCAACTTATTTGGCACTTTCAGGAATTTTGTTCGCCATCGGCGCGGTCGGCGTGATTTACAAGCGCAACGCCATCGGGATGTTTATGTGCATCGAGCTGATGCTGAACGCCGTCAACCTGACCTTCGTCGCCTTCTC
>JALZHR010000181.1 GCA_030860665.1 Acidobacteriota bacterium | reverse complement strand
GGCTGTTGCTGCTCGTCGGCGTCTTCTATTCTGCCGAGTTTTGCTGCGGAAGTCGTCAGGCGAAGCTGGTGCGATTCGTTCGGTCGGAATTTGACGGTTGTCTCGAACCGCTGCGGCGCGGTTTTGCTCGTGCCGGTCTGACCGACGATGATGATTTCCGTATTTTCGCCCAAAGGCTGGAGCGTGGCGAAATTAAATCCGGTGTATGCGCCGCCCTCCGGCGAATCGGCGACGAAGGTTTCGACCACCGACTGCCCCTTGCGCCGCGTTTCGTCCCGGTCGTCTTCCGGTTCATTGACGACGCCGATGCTTTCTTCGACGGTTTTATTTTCGGCAATCGTATTTTCGTCAACCGGGTTTTCGCCTTCCTGATTCTGATAAATCGAGCGGCGGTTCTGCGCGGCGCGGATAACCCATTTCGAGCTGTTGCGGTCAACGCGTTTTTCCGGCAGAGTGTTTCCGCTGCCCGCGCGTTCCAGCTTGAAACCGTAAGTCAGCTCGGCGGAGCGGTTCACCTGCACCTCGCTTAAGGTGACCGGATTAAAACCTTGCGCGACGGCTAAGACCGTATAAGTTCCGGGAACGATTTTCGCCAGAAAGCTGCCGTCCGAAGCCGAGCGAACCTGCTTTAAAAGCTTCGACGTGCCGACGCGAAAAACGGCGACCATCGCATCGGCAATCGGATTTCCCGCCTCGTCGCGGACGATGCCCCTGATGATGCCTAAACCGTTTCGATTCTGCTGCGTCCCGCCCGTGACGGCTTTCGCCTGCGTCGCGCCGGGAATCCAGACGAAAGACGCAAGAAGAGCGACGAGCGAGACAAAGCTCAGCCGGGTAATCGTTTTATTTTCCCTGATTAAAGAAAACATTAAAATACAGCCATCTCCTTTTCGCCGAGTTCTGGGGAGACTCTTGCTAATTCGGGAGCGCTAAAAACCTTCGCGTTAGTCGAAAAAACAGACTCTACGCATACGTTCTGCTATTTTCGTGTCTAACGTCAAATGTGTCAAGCCGTTTACGCGGCAAATGTTCGATTTGTTTGATGCACCGGCTTCAATGAAGGTTTGTCGGCGGCGCGGCAAAAATAGTTTTTTAGTCAAACAAAAATAGTTTTCCGATTAAATGCGCCGGACGCCGACGGAGAACTTGACAAAGTCGGCTCAAAGACTAGAATAAAAAATTGCTTTTCTCGAAAAGCTTTTCAAGCAGAAGGAGACGTGGCTGAGCGGCTGAAAGCGGCGGTTTGCTAAATCGTTAAGGGTCAAAAGCCCTTCACAGGTTCGAATCCTGTCGTCTCCGCCAGATTTTTTTGTTAGTCGGTAGTCAGTATTCGGCACTCAGTAGATTTTTCTCCTGAACCTTGCCTTCTGACTTCCGGCTATAATTATTTTCGGCGCTTATTTTCAGGTATAACCGCCGTTTATCGAAAAGCCGACCGCTGATTGCTGACGGCTGACCGCTAACCGAATGTATATTCCGAGTTTTTTTGCCGAAACAGACGAGGAAAAGCTGCTGGCGTTTATGCGCGAGTTTAATTTCGCGACGCTCGTCACGGCGGAAGACGATTTTCCGGCGGCGTCGCATCTGCCTTTCATCATCGAAAAACGCGGCGAAAAAATAATTTTATCGGCGCACGTGGCAAGAGCGAATTCGCAGTGGCGGCAGTTTGAAAACAAGGAGGCTCTCGTAATTTTTCACGAGCCGCACGCGTATATTTCGCCCTTGCTTTACGGCGAGAAAAACAACGTTCCGACGTGGAATTACGTCGCCGTTCACGCTTACGGAAAAATCGAGACGTTTAAAACGGCTGAAGAAAATCTGGCTTTTCTGGCGAAAATGGTCGAGGCTTTCGACCCGGATTATTTCCGCACCGACTGGCAGGAAATTTCCGACGATTACAAAATAAAACTGGCTGGCGGCGTGGTCGCCTTTGAAATCGAGGTCACGGATTTGCAGGGCAAGAAAAAGCTCAACCAGAACAAGCCCGGAAAATCGGCGGAAAACGTCATCGAGGCGTTTGAAAAAAGCGACCGCAAGAACGAAAAATTAATAGCGAGATATATGAAAGAGGTTCATCAGGCGCAACCGCAGAAAAATACTGATTAACCCGTTTAAGATTTATGACGACAAGAGTTAGATTTGCGCCCAGCCCGACCGGCTATCTGCACATCGGCGCGGCGCGCAGCGCGCTTTTTAATTATCTTTACGCCCGCAAAACGGGCGGAACGTTTCTGCTGAGAATCGAGGACACGGATTTGCAGCGCTCGACCGACGAATCGACGCGCTCGATTCTCGAAGGCTTGGAATGGCTCGGGCTGCATCACGACGAGGAAATCGTTTTCCAGTCCGACAACGCCGAAAAGCATCGCCGCGCCGCGCTCCGGCTTTTGGAAGAAGGCAAAGCGTACCGCGATTTTACGCCGAAGGAAGAAACTTCCGACAAAAACGTCAAACAGGCAATAGCCGAACGCGCGCGACAGCAGCAGAAAGGCGAAAAAAATATGCGCGACAACCCGTATCGCGATTTGCCGAAGGAGGAATCGGACGCGAGAGCCGCAGCGGGCGAGCCGTTTGCGATTCGCCTGAAGGTCGGCGAAAGCGGGAAAACCGCGTTTGAAGACGCCGTTTACGGCTCGCAGGAACGCGATTACGCCGAAATCGAAGACCTCGTTCTGCTGCGTTCCGACGGTCATCCGCTTTACAATCTAGCCGTCGTCTGCGACGACATCGAGATGGAAATCACGGACGTGATTCGCGGGCAAGACCACCTGACGAACACGCACAAGCAAATCTTGCTTTATCAGGCGCTCGGGAAAACGCCGCCGCGCTTTGCGCATCTGCCTTTGATTTTAGCGCCGGGCGGAAAAAAATTGTCGAAGCGCATTCACGGCGAAATCGTCAGCCTGACGACTTATCGCGACGCCGGATTTCTCGCCGCCGCGTTTCGCAATTTTCTCGCGCTGATGGGCTGGTCGGCGGGCGAGGAGCGCGAAATTTATTCGCTCGATGAATTAACCGAAAAATTCACGCTCGAAGGCATTCACCGCAACCCGGCGATTTTTAATTTCGACGCCAACAATCCGAAACGCTGGACGGACGATAAAGCCCTCTGGATGAACGCCGAATACATTCGCACGATGCCGCTTGAAGACCTTCTGCCGTTTGTCAAAGCCGAGCTGAAATCGGCAAAGCTCTGGCGCGACGAATACGAGGACGACGATAAAGCGTGGTTCGAGCGGACGATTGATTTGATTCGTCAGAGATTTTTTACGCTGAAAGATTTCTCGTCGCAGGGACGCGCGTTTTTCTCGGAAGATTTCGATTTCGACCCGCAGGCGGTCGAAAAAAATCTGAAAAAATTTCTCGATTTAAAAACGTGGCTGCCCGAGCTGGCGGAACGCTTCGAGCCGCTGGAAGATTTCACCGAGCCGCGAATCGAAGAAGTCGTCAAGCAGTTCGCCGAAGAAAAAGGCACGAAGCTCGGCGTGATTATGAACGGCGCGCGCACTTTGCTGACCGGCGTCGCCGTCGGACCTTCGATGCTGGCGGTTTTCGAGACGCTCGGCAAAGAGAAATCCATTCTGCGGCTGCGCAGCCAAATCGTGTGGAATCAGCAGGAAGCCTGAATTAATCACACTCGAAGTATTTCGTAACATCTATTTTCTCTATATCGGCGAAAGCTACCGGGAAACGGTATGGAGAAAGTAGATGTTTTATTTTTTCAGGCAAATCTGAAACGTTTAGTTTTTCACACGGAATTGCCGTCAAATAATATCCGTATAAATACTCATTTTCAACGTGAGCATCAATTTCATCTATGTAGAAAAGTCCCTTACCTGCTTCCTCCAGCCAGCTTGAAGGATTAACCGGATTGCCGGATGCTGTTCTTAGTCTCTTCACCGCATTGGAAATTTCAGCAGTTGTAATTTGCGGCAGACTCCGAAAAAAAACATCCACATCCCGATACGCCGATTCATCGAAAAATACTGCCTTCGGCACCGTCTGTTCACCGGTTTCAAAAATTGCAATATTACCGGCTGCATCGGCTCCGTACCATCTGAAAATCAGTCCATACCAGGCGGCGCGGTGAAATGCCGGCGGGTTTTCACTGTAAAATAAATTCATAACGGCTCTCCTGAAAATTCAGCACTCGACTTTTTACAATACCGGCGATCTTCTGTAAATATAATTTCATAAAACGATGAATTTAAAAATTCAAACGGCAAAAGAAGATGACGTTCCGCAAATCATCGCTTTAATCCGCGAGTTTGCCGAATACGAAAATCTGCTGGATTTTTGCGAGATTACGGAAGAGCGATTAAATACCGCGCTTTTCGGCGAAACGAAGATTGCCGAAGCCATTATCGTATTTTCCGAAGAAGAAGCGCCCGTTGCCTACGCGATTTTTTATCCGAATTTCGCCAGCTTTCGCGGGCAGCGCGGAATGTATCTCGAAGACATTTATATAAAGCAGGAATTTCGCGGGCGCGGCGTCGGCGAGATGATGCTCAGACACATCGCCCGGACTGCGAAAGAGCGCGGTTTCGAGCGGATTGATTTTCTGGTGCTGGAATGGAACGCGCCCGCCGTCGGGTTTTACGAAAAGCTCGGCGCGACGCGCGACGCAGAGGAAAGACATTTTCGCTTTGTCGGCGAGAGCTTTGCCCGGCTCGCGTCCGGCGGCGGCGGCAATGGTGACGAGTAATGGCATTTAAACAGGTAATTTCCGACGCTTTCCGACTCCTGACCTTTCGCATCAAGCGCGAGGAAATGCTCGGCTTCGGCTGGGCGCATTTCGCGTTCGGCTTGATTTCGACGTGGATTGTCGGCGTCGGGCGTTACTGGGA
>JALZHR010000174.1 GCA_030860665.1 Acidobacteriota bacterium | reverse complement strand
GACATTTACCGCTCGCCGCTGACGGAAATCGGCGTCAACGCCAAAGTCGGCGACTACGTGCTGGCAATCAACGGCGAGGAATTGACGAAAAACTCCGACCCGTATCAGCTTTTGCGCAACAAAGCCGATAACCCGGTGCAATTGACTTTAAACGACAGACCGACTTTCGACGGCGCGCGAACCGTCACTTATCGCCCGGTAACGGACGAAACCAGCCTGATTTATCTGGACTGGATTACGAAAAATCGCCGCCGCGTCGAGCAGCTTTCCGGCGGTCGCCTCGGCTACATACACATTCCCGATATGGGCGCGAACGGAATTCGGGAATTTATCAAATATTTCTACGGTCAGACCAGAAAAGAAGGTCTGGTAGTTGACGCGCGCGCCAACGGCGGCGGAAACGTTTCGCGAATGCTGATTGAACGCCTGCGCCGCCAGCTTCTGGCGATGCAGTTTGCGCGCACCAGCGAGATGCCGAACACTTACCCGGACAACGTCTTTTTAGGTCCGATGGTTTGCCTGCTGAACGAAAACTCGGCTTCGGACGGCGATATTTTCCCGGCGATGTTTCGCGAGGCGAAGCTCGGTCTTTTAATCGGAAAACGCTCGTGGGGCGGCGTCGTCGGCATCACGAATCGCGGAAACCTGATTGACGGCGGCGTCGTCAACGTGCCCGAGTTCGGATTTCTGAACGCGAAGGGCGAATGGGTTATCGAAGGCTACGGCGTCGACCCGGACATCGTCGTCGATAACGACCCGAAATCGGTAATCGCGGGCGGTGACCCGCAGCTCGAACGCGCGGTCGGCGAATTGATGAATCAACTGAAAAATCGCACCGTCAAACTGCCGCCGCGCCCCGCCGCTCCGGTGAAAACGAATTAGCCGGAATCGACTACTTGAAAGGCGAAAGGATAAATGAGAAAGAAAGCAAGTTAAAGTTCCGGCTTTACTTTCGCCTTTCGCCCTGACCCTTTCGCCTTTCAATGTCAGGTCGCAAACTTTATCATTCAGTTTTTTTTGGTAAAATATTTAAAGAAAAAATATGAATTGTCCAAAATGCAACGCTTCTTTACTTCCGAATGCGAGATTCTGCGGCTCGTGCGGCACGACCATACAAACCACGCCGCCGCCGTCTCCGCCGCCGCCACCGCCGCCATCGCCGCAATATCAACAGCCGCCGCAGGCGAATTATCAACAAAGCCAGCAATCGCAGGGGCAGCAGCAGCAGCAGCAGCAGCCGCAGGGCGGCGCGTTTCACTTTGACCCCGATAATCGCGGTCAGGGACGCGGCTACACGTGGGAAATCAAGCATGCCGGTTCGTTCGCTCTGGCGGTCGTGACTTTACAGCCGGAACAGTCGATTGCGGCGGAAGCGGGCGCGATGGTTTCGATGTCGGCGAACGTCGACCTTCATTCGGAAATGAAAGGCGGCGTTTTCGGCGCGCTGAAACGCGCGGTCGGCGGCGAATCGGCTTTCGTTTCGACATTTACGGCTCGCGGCGGCGCGGGCGAAGTTACCTTAGCGCCCGGCGCGCCCGGCGACGTGGTCGGCATCGAGATGAACAACCAGACCTTTATGGTGCAGTCCAGCTCGTATCTGGCGGGCGACACCAGTCTTCAGGTGAATACGAAATGGGGCGGCGCGAAGTCCTTTTTCGGCGGCGAAGGCTTGTTCGTTTTGCAGGTTTCCGGCGCGGGGCTGCTGCTGGTTTCATCGTTCGGCGCGATTCACCGGAAAACGCTGCTTCCGGGCGAGCGTTACGTGGTCGATTCCGGTCACCTGGTCGCGTGGGAAGGGCAGATGCAGTATCAGCTTCGCAAGGCAACGAAAAGCTTTTTCCGCAGCTTTCTGAGCGGCGAAGGCGTCGTCGCGGAATTTTCCGGACCGGGCGAGATTCTGATTCAAACGCGCAATCTCGCGGCTTTCGCCGGACTTCTCAAACCGTTTTTCCCGTCGCAGGGCGGCGGCGGCGGATTCAGCTTCGGCGAATAAATTTATTTCAATTACGAATTAAAAATTACGAATTACGAATCGGCAGAAGAACTCCGTAATTCGCGTTTTATCAGAAATAATCCGTCATTCGTAATTTTTAATTCGTAATTCGTAATTGAAAGGCGTTTACTCCTTTTGGTGATATGGCAGCTTTAGAGACAAAAGAAAATATTTTGACTCCTCACAAAAAAAACGAAATCAGGATTCGCGCGCGCGCCGTATCGCGCGGCGTCGCCATCGGCAAGGTCATCAGCCTTCACGGCAAGAAAAGACAGTTTTATCGCGTTTCGCTGAAAGAATTTCAAATCGAGCGCGAAATACGCCGTCTGCACAACGCGGTTCGGGTGGCAGGACGTCAGCTGCGCAAGCTCAGCCAGCAGAAGAACGGCGAGACTCAGGCGAATATTTTCGAGACGCACCTTTTGCTGCTCGAAGACAAATCTTTATTAAATAAAATCGAAACCGCAATCCGCGAGCAGAAAATCAACTGCGAATGGGCGGTCAAGCTCGTCACCGACCGTTACCTGGCAATTTACAAGGATTTTCAGGACGAGCACCTGCGCGAGCGTCATATCGATTTGGAAGACGTCGCCGAACGGCTGCAAACGGCGCTCGGCGGCGGCAGAAAATCGCCTCTGCGGCTGGAAAAAAACTCGGTCGTCGTCGCCCGCGAATTAAAGCCTTCGACACTCGCCGAATTCGGTCAGAATGAGCTGGAAGCGATTTTGACCGAGAACGGCGGCTGGACTTCGCACACCTTTATCCTCGCGCGCGAAATCGGCTTGCCCGCCGTTACGGGCTTAAAAGGGCTTCTGCGCCGCGTGAAAACGGGCGAAACGGTGATTGTCGACGGCTACAGCGGTCAGGTCATTATCAATCCGTCCGAGGAAACTCTGAAACGCTATCGCGCCGCGGCGGAAAAATTCCAGCAGATAAAGGAAGTCGCCTTTAAGCCGACGCCGGAAAGCGCGCGGACGCTCGACGGGCAGGAAATCACCATCCGGGCAAATCTCGATTTTGCGAAAGGCTACGCGAAAGCCAAACAATTCGGCGCGAAGGGCATCGGCTTGTTTCGCTCGGAGTTTCTTTTTAATCAAAATCAGAGCTTTCCGAGCGAGCAGGAACAAATCGCGGCGTATCGCAAAGCCGCCTCGCTTGCGGGCGAGGACGGCGTGAAAATCCGCCTTTTCGATTTAAACAGCGAGCAACTCGCCGACGAAACTGCGGAGAGAGAAAAAAATCCGGCGCTCGGGCTGCGCGCGATGCGCCTGAGCGCGGCGCATAAAAAGCAGTTTCGGACGCAGCTGCGCGCCCTTTTGCAAGCCTCAGCCGGAAAAAATCTGGACATCGTGCTGCCGATGGTTTCCGACGTGGCGGAGATTCTGGAGATAAAGGAAATGCTGCGGCTCGAAAAGGCGCTGCTGCGGAAAAAAGACATCGAGTTCGGCAACCCGAAAATCGGCGCGATGATTGAAGTTCCGTCGGCGGTTCTGATGGCTGAGGAAATCGCCGCGGAAGTGGATTTTATCAATCTCGGCACAAACGACCTCGTGCAGTATCTGCTGGCAGTCGACCGCGACAACGAAGCCGTCGCCGACTGGTTTCGGACGCTGCACCCGGCGGTTTTGCGCGCCGTCAAAACGGTCGTCCGCGCGGCTGAAAACAAAAACATTCCCTTAATCGTCTGCGGCGAGATGGCTGGCTCGACCGTCTACGCGCCGATTTTGATAGGGCTGGGCGCGACCGAGCTGAGTATGAACGTCAACTCGATTCCGCGCGTCCGGCAGATTATCTCCAACATCGCCTTTGAAGAAGCGCACGCCATCGTCCGGCAGCTCGAAACCTGCCGCACCGCCGCCGAGACCGAAAAAACGGTCGAAAGTCTCTTCAGCGAGAAATGGAAACACCTTTTTCCGCCGGAAATCTTTCTCAGCGGCAAAAAGTAAATTTTTTCACAAAAGACTAGAAAAAAAAGGCTTTTAGGTTTTTATAAAGACGATGGCGCAAAATATACGCCGTGGTTTTCAAAAATCATTTGCTTAAACCGGTCAGTCTGATTTATCTTTGTTTCTTCCAAAAACAATCAGACGAACGCGGGACGCTTATGAAAAATTGTTATGAAAAAGCCTTTCTTTAAAATTGTCTTGTTTGCAGCGGGCGCGCTCGTGTTTCTGCCTGCGGCGGTAAACCATTACGCGCAGACGACTTCCAATCCGGTCGCGAAACGCAACTCGCCGTTTTCGCCGAATCCGCCGAAGAAAAAAGTCGAACCCGCGAAGAACAATCCCGAACAGGCTAAAAATACGCCTGCGGAAAATTCCGTCCGGACCGGGGACGCAAACCTGACGATTAACGGCGGTGCCGGAGGCGGCAGCAATGATTCGCAGACGCAGAGCAGCCAGCCGGACGAAACCCGGAAACAGGACACTGAGTTTGAAAGCCGTTCGGTCGCGAAAAAAACTCTGGACATCGTCAAACGCAAAAGCAGCGCTACAGCCTCGCCGACGGAAATTTATAAAGTAGGCGCGGGCGACGTGCTGGACATTCGCATTTTGAATTCGCCCGCCAGGGATTCGACGCTTTTCACCGTGCTGGAAAGCGGCGCGATTGATTATCCGCTCGCCGCCGGGGAAGCGCCGGTCGAGGTCGCCGGATTAACGTCCGACGAGATTGAGGATTTACTGAAGGAAAGAGTCAAGCTTTACGAAAACCCGCAAATCAGCGTGACCGTGCGCGATTATGCGAGTCATACCATCAGCGTTCTCGGGCTGGTCGAAAAGCCCGGCGCGAAAGTCCTGCGGCGCGAGGCGATTCCGCTCTACGTCATTATGGCGGAAGCGATTCCGCACCCATCGGCGAATAAAGCGACGATTCTGCGCGCCGCCGATAAGCAGACGATAACCGTCAATCTGGAAGACAACGAAACGCTTATCTACCCGAACGACATAGTCCGCGTGATTTCCGGCAGCAGCAGCGGCGGCGGAAAAAATTCTTCCGGTCAATCGCAGTTTTATTACATCGGCGGCGAAATCGTCTCCGCCGGGCAGAAGGAATTTCACGAGGGAATCACGCTGACGCAGTCGATTCTGGCGTGCGGCGGGTTGAAAAAATCCTCCGTCCGTAAAGTCGTGATTCGCCGCAAGGACGCGCAGGGTAAACTCGTTCCAACCGAATACGATTTGAAATTCATCAAAGAAGGAAAGATTGCCGACCCGCTGCTCGAAGCCGGAGATACGATTGAAATCGGCAATTAATCGAAAATCTTTATAAACTCGGATTGGTTTTGTTGAACATTTTTTGCTACACTAAACCAGTCTTGCAAAAATTGGAGCAAGTCGGGCAGTCGCTGCCGGAAAATTTCCGGGAGAGGAAAGTCCGAACACCGCAGGGCGGCGAGCCGGATAACGTCCGGGCGTTTTCTTTTTCACGAAAGAGAACGACGACAAGTGCAACAGAGAATAGACCAGCCGGTAGATGGAAATCTGCGGATGATAATTCATCAATTCCGCTGTCGGTGATGGGTGAAACGGTGCGGGGGCGAGTTGTCGCAGACGAAAAGCGTCCCAAAGGTAAGAGCGCACCAGCGCATTTAGTAATAAGTGCGGCTGGGTAAACTCCTCGCGGTGCAAGACCAAATAGGAAAACGCTAATTGAGAGCTGCCCGCTCTCGCGTTCCGGGTAAAACCGGACGGCGTTTTCGGGTAGGTCGCTCGAGCTGTTTGGCGACAAACAGCCTAGATGAATGATTGCCGCTTTGAAGCATTTCAAAGAACAAAATTCGGCTTACAGACTTGCTCCAACCAAAATAATGCAAAATGCAAAATGCAAAATATTAGGAATTAAAGCTTAAAATTAAATTTCTTCTTCATTTTGCATTTTGCATTTTGAGTTTTGCATTTTCGACGTTTTGCATTTATTAAAGTTTCCTAAAAACTAAGGAGAGATTGTCATAATATGGCTAACCGTAAAGGTGTTTTTATCGGCGCGTATGTGCCGAATGAATTGAAAGAATCATTGCGCCGCCGCGCCGCGCTCGAACACCGCACGCTGTCGCAGGAAATCACCAGAATCCTGGTCGAAGCGGTTCACGGCAAGGGCTTGCCCGCCGGAAGCGTCGACCGCCGCAGCGGCACGACCGTACCGCGACGGCGCGCGACCGACCCGTTGCCGCGTCGCCGCGCCGAAGATTTGCCGTATATCGCGCCGGAAAAAGACGATAAAAAATAAATTCGTCCGAATATTAGGGAAAGCGTCGTCGCCGGTTTACGCGGGCGGCGACGCTTTTCGCTTTTTGAAAACGTTTTGCTAAACTTCTTCTGAATGAATAAAAAAGCACTCGCGCTTTCCGTCATCGCCGTCATCGCCAGCTTTATCGGCGGTTTTCTTTTAGCCAACGCGCTGAACCGGAAAGATTTGGACGCCCTGCGAGCCGAAAACGCGCAGCTCAAAACCGCCCGGACGCAGTCGTCTTCACGAGCCGACGAAGTCACTCTGTCGGATGAGGAAATCCGGGGAAAAATCGAGGAAGCCGACCGCAATCCGTCAAATTTCGACTTTCAGAGAAATCTGGCATTCGCGCTTTACAGCTACGCCCAGGCGGAGCAGGACGCAAAATATCTGCCGGATGTGGCGCGCCTGCTGCGCCGCGCCGTCGAGACGAAACCGCAGGATTACGAAACGATTGTCGCGCTCGGCAATGTTTACCTGGACATCGGGCAGATTAACCGGGACAACCGGGCAATCGAACAATCTCGCGAGTTTTATCATAAGGCGCTGGCGTTGAAAAAAGACGACGCCGACGTCCAGAACGATTTGGGCTTGACGTATTTTTTCGCCTCGCCGCCCGAGCCGGAAAAAGCGATTGCGGAATATGAGAAAGCCTTGCGGATGAATCCGAACCACGAAAAAAGCGTGGAAAATCTAATCCGCGCGCATCTCAGCCTCGGGAAAGCTGAAGAAGCCGAAGTTTTTTTGAATAAATTAAAACAAATCAATTCAAAAAACCGCGCCCTACCCGATTTGGAAGCGCAGGTTGCGCAAAGCAGAAATAAACGATGAAGTGGTTACTTATCTTACTGTTATTATTGATTCCCGTCGTGCTGATTGCGCTGCGCTACCGTCGTCATCTGCTGACCGGGTGGCAGATGTGGAAGATGTTCAAAATGATGAAACAGGCGAGCCGACCTCATCATCAGCAGCAAAAACAGGTCAACCAGCGCGCTTCCGATAAGAGCGAGCAGTTAATTCGCTGCGAGCGCTGCGGAACGTGGGTCACGCAGTCCGAAGCCCTGAAGCTGCGCACGAACAAAACCGCTTACTGCTCGGCAAAATGTATGGAAAGAGCCGCAAAACTGCAATCAATGGTCGATTAACAAAAAACAGGCGAATTCTAAATTCTAAATTCTAAATTCTAAATTATCCCGGAAATATAGAGGTTAGCTCGGAAAACATTATCCGAATCAATTTAGAATTTAAAATTTAAAATGCAGAATTCGCCTTTTCGATTTTCTGCTTACTTTAAGGCACGAACGTTCTGAAATACCAGCTAATCATTCGCTCGCCGAAAAGCAGCGCGACGAGCGAGCCGATGCCGAGAAAAATTCCGAAGGGAATCTGCGCCTGAAAATCCCTGTCTTTCTGGCGGGCGATAACGAAAACTCCGGCGACCGCGCCCGTAAACGCGCCGAGAAAAATCGTCAGAAACGTCAGTCGCCAGCCGAGCAGCGCGCCGACGCCGAACATCATTTTCACGTCGCCCAAGCCCATCGCGTCCACGCCCCGCAACCGCTTCCAGATTTCGCCGACCAGCCACAGCGAGCCGCCGCCGAGCAGCGCGCCGAAAGCCGCGTTAATCAAGGTCAGCGCCCAGACGGGATAACCCGCAAAATACGTCGCGGGAAAAAATCCGAGGTCGGAGAAAAACTGATTTCCGAAAGCGAAGGCGAAAATTAATCTGACCGCCAGCGCGAAAACCAGCAGCGGATACGTGATAACGTCCGGCAGAATCATATGTTCGGCGTCGATGAAAACCAGCGCGACCAGCGCCGCCGTAAAAATCAGGCTGACGGGCAGAAACCAGCTGAAGCCGATTTGCCAGAAAACGAGCGCGAAAAGCAGCCCGGTCAAAACTTCGACCGCCGGATATCGGGGCGAAATCGCCTCTTTGCAGTTGCGGCATTTTCCGCCGAGAAAGAGCCAGCTTAAAATCGGGATGTTGTCGTAGGGCTTTATCGAATTTTTGCAGTGCGGGCAAGCCGAATTCGGAAAAACGACTGATTCGTCGTTCGGCAGGCGATGAATGACGACGTTTAAAAAACTGCCGATGACCGAGCCGACCAGAAAAGAGAAGATATAACCGACAAAATCGGGCAGACCCGTTGCGGTTTCAAAAGACGTTTGAATTAAGCTCATCAAAAGAAGACCTCTACAATCGGAAGGAAAAGGATGCAGAAAAAGCGGAAAAGCACGCGGAATAGGTTCGTAAACCGAATCCGAATCAATGATAACCTTTTGCGGAAAAAAGGAAAAGAGAAAAATCAAAAAATGGTGAGTCGTGCTGGGCTCGAACCAGCGACCCGAAGATTAAGAGTCTTCTGCTCTACCAACTGAGCTAACGACCCACTTAATTGATTCAAACGGCAAGTGTCGAAAACGAAATTTGCCGAAACGGATTATAGCAACTTTGTAATTTATTGTCCAAACAATCGACCGGACGGCGAATTTGGCAAATTCATCGAAAAAAACCGTTCTTAATTTGGAAAATTTCAGGCTTAAAGCGAAAATGAAAACGGATTCTTCTACAGACCGAACCGATGCGAGAATGTCCCCAATGCGAGATTTGTTACGGCGATGAAGTGCAGTTTTGCCCGCAAGACCAGTCGCAGACGCGCCACACCTTGCCCGGAACGCAGCTTTTAGCCGGGCGATATTTCATCGAGCGGCGTCTGGGGCGCGGCGCGATGGGACAGGTTTATCTCGCCCGCGACGAAAATCTCGGCACGAGGCGCGTCGCCGTCAAAACCGTCCGGCAGGATTTATTGAATTCAGACGATTTGCAGGAAGGCGAGGCGATTGTGCGTTTCGAGCGCGAGGCTCGCTCGGCTGCTTCGATTAGTCACCCGCACGTGGTGGACGTGACGGATTTCGGCAAAACCGAGAACGGCGTTTTTTATCTGGTGATGGAATACGTCGAGGGCGAAACCTTGCACCGGCTTTTGCGCCGCGAGGGAACGCTGACCGTCAAGCGCGCCGTCAACCTGCTCAAACAAATCGCCGAAGGCGTCGAAGCGGCGCACGAAGCCGGAATTCTGCACCGCGATTTAAAGCCCGCCAACATTTTTATAATGCAGAAAAGAACCGGCAAATCCGAAGACGGATTTATCAAGGTCGGCGATTTCGGTCTGGCGAAAATCGTCAACCAGACCGTGACGGACACAAGCTCGGACGCGACGCCGTCCTCGCGCGGGATTATCGGCACGCCGGAATTTATGTCGCCCGAGCAGATGCAGCCGGAAATCGGCGTTGACGTGCGCGCCGACGTTTACGCTCTCGGGACGATTGCTTATTTAATGCTCGGCGGCAGAACGCCGTTCGCGGGCGATTTGATGCAGCTCGTGATGCAGAAAATTATGCACACGCCGCCGCCGCTTTCGTCCCTGCGCTCGGACATTCCGGCGGCTGTCGAGCGGGCGGTGATGATGGCGCTCGAACGCGAGGCGGCAAGGCGCCCGCCGACGGTCGCCGACTGGATTTCCGAGCTTGAAAAAGCGGCGGAAGACGTTTCCGAGCGAAAAAGCGCCGGCGGCAAATCCAGAGTCGTCATTCTCGCGCCGGTCGGCTCGGAAGTTTACGTGGACGACGAGCGGCACGGCACAATCGGCAGCACGGGCAGGCTGATTCTGACCGGAATTCCGGCGGGACAACACGTTTTGCGCGTCTCGAAAGCGGGCGAAAAGGACGACGACCGCGTGATTGAAATCCGCGAGGACGGCAACGAGCAGGTCATTCAGGCGCAGCTCAAGCGCTTGCAGCAGGGAAGCCAGCCGTCGCCCTCGCAGGGAAGCGGCAGCGTCGGCGAGCAGTCGAGCATTCTGCCCGGCATCGTCGCCTGTCTCCGCTGCGGCTCGCGCTACGCGGAAGGCGTAAAATTCTGCGGTCGCTGCGGCAATTCCAGTTTTACGATGGTCAGCCCGCCCGAAGCGGCGGCGCAGTCTTTCCCGTGCCCGCGCTGTTCGACGAAGCTGCCGCCGTTTTCAAAATTCTGCGGCGCGTGCGGGTTGAAAATCGGGCAGAACCCGAGCGCGTACGCTTCGGCTCAGCCGATTAGCTTCGTCTCTAATTACCCGTCGGGCATTCCGAAGCCGGTCGAAAAAATCTGCCAGCGCTGCGGCGGCGCTTTCCCGCCGAATATAAAATTCTGCGGTCGCTGCGGCGCAAACCTCTGATGGAAATGCAAAGTG
>JALZHR010000166.1 GCA_030860665.1 Acidobacteriota bacterium | reverse complement strand
CCGCTCGGATTTGAAATTTCAAGCCGCGGATTTCAAATCCGAGCGGCTGGCGACGGTTTCACTTCTGCGTTTTTTGCTTTATGCTGTTAAACCGGATATGGCTGAAAAATTAACCGAAGTCGAAGCGCGCGTCGTCGGCGCGCTGGTGGAAAAACAACTGACGACGCCCGAATATTACCCGCTGACGCTGAACGCTCTGGTCGCCGCCTGCAACCAGAAAACGAACCGCGAGCCGGTCGTCAGTTACGACGAGCAGACCGTCCAGCAGGCGCTCGACAATCTGCGCGAGCGAAATCTGGTCTACGTTTTCTACGGCAGTACGAGCCGCGTGCCGAAATATAAACATATGATGCCGGAGGTTTACGAGCTTGAGCCGTCGGAAACCGCCGTGATGTGCGTTCTGCTGCTCAGAGGCGCGCAGACTCTGGGCGAACTGCGCGAGCGAACGGGCAGGCTTTACGACTTTCGCGGTCTCGGCGACGTCAACGAAACGCTCGAATCCCTGATGAAAAGAGACGAGCCGCTCATCGTCAAACTGCCCCAGCAGCCCGGGCAGAGAGAAGCCCGCTACGCGCATCTTTTGTCGGGCGAAGTCGTCAGTTATTCGCCGCCCGAAAAATCTTATTCCGCGACCGCGACTTCTCCGGCGGCAAACGAGAGAATCGAAAACCTGGAGCGTGAACTGGAAAACCTGCGCAGCGAATTTAATTTGTTCCGGCAGGAATTTGAAGATTTCAGAAAGCAGTTCGAGTGATATAGAGAAGGTTTTATATAAATCAGGGCTTTTCACCAAAAGTCTAAAATTTTAAGCAGTTTTCGTGCGGAATCAATTAAGGCGGAGAGCACGCGCGTCCGGCTAGGGCGCATTTTCACCAGGCTTTTGCGCTGCCGCCGGAGAATTCATAAGCGCCGGTGTCGAACTGAACGCTCGCCGGACGCGCTTCGCCCGTTCGATGTCTGATGTATCGGCGAACTTCTTCAACCGGGTCCGGGTCTGAAAGATTTAAATCTGCTCTAATTCTCGCGGAACGGGTAATAATTATTGGTCAAACAGCGCTCCATCACCAAACTAGACCAATAGGAGAGAAATTTCGCCACGGAAACCGGCGCCATCCAGGTCGATTTCCGGAGTGCCTCCCTAGCCTCGGAACCCCAGGCTTCGTCATACCTCTTTTGCCTGTAGATAGGTCTGACATCCTCTATCCACACTTTTTTTGACGCCTTTGCCACCACATTGTACAAATCATCGATTTTACTGATCCCCTGGATGCTCATCTCCTCAACGGTCAGCCTCGGGTAATTTTTGAATAAATCCCCGCTATCGGCGACTTTTTCAGCATAGTCCTCGTAATGACTGTGCCGGAAATCGGCTATACTGGCTCCGCTGTCGGGATTTTCGCCGTAGCAATTGGCAATATTTGCCGCGTGCATAGGCTGGGTAAGGTCCGTGAAGTAGTGCAGAGCAATCCCGAGCATTCTAAATGCCACTTTATTTTTTTCTAAGACGCTTGTTCCAAATTCCAGATTAACTTCCAAAAGGTCGTCGCTCCAGGCGCGGCGACCTATATTAAAGCGTAAGTTGCTTTCTGTTGCGAAAAGTACTTCCAGGCTGCCCACAAAGAAATCTCGCCCGCGCTCGAGCGCCGTCGGGCTGTCGTCGCCCCAGTAGTTCTTCCCGGTGTCGGGGTCGTAAAAATGAGACGTAAAAAAGGGAATAAGTCCCCACTCGTCACGAAGCGTACTGCCGTAATCGGCTTCCCGAAGACCGCCGAACAACTCCGGCTTATAATCGGGTTTCGAATCAAAAATCCGGATAAAATATTCAGACTCCTGAGTGGGCGACCACGGATTTCTCAAAGAGACAATGGCTTGTCGAACAATGGCTTTGTGACCGTGGTCGTCCCACAAGGCTGTAGACGGCAGCGCGGGACCGCAGCAGCCGTGCCGATTAACGTGCGGGGCTGTCGGGGCTGTAAAAGTCTCGGAAACGCCCGGCTTTGTCAGCTTTGCGAATACCAGCCTCCCTTCGTCCGAGACGGAGAGCCAGTGCTCCCTATCGGGCGTTCCGAGAGCAAATCCGTCGCCCACCGGGAGCTTGACAAAAGGCGTCGCCGCCGCCGAACCGTCTTGCAGGACGACTTCCATAGAAGGATCAGCCGGAATTTGCAGACGTGCGCCCAAAGTTTGCAGCAGGACCTGGTTCTCGGAGTTCCCGGATATGTCCTGCATTTGAAAGAGAAGAGCATTATCGATTTCGGCGCTTACCCTCAAATTATGGGAAGAATCGTCCTTTATGACATACTGATCTTTCCCGGTCTTCAGAACTAGAAAAGCACGCGTATGGTGATTTGCATTCGATAACGAAGAATTCATAGTTAGTCTCCTGTGATTCCGGTTAATCGGGGTTAATTTGAAATTGATTTGTCAGGCGCGACGGACGGAATGCTTATAAAGGTCACAAATTGAACCTTCTCTGTGCCCCTGACGGTATAGCGTGTGGAAGGAACTATAGCACTTTCGCGCAAACGTGACAAGGGCTTTGCAAAAAACCGCGGAACGACTCTTGAACCTTCTGGTATGTGCGGAATTTTGAGATTTATTGAGTGAGGTATATGTCAATATTTAATTTAGATGATACTTTCTCAATTATTAAATCCTGACTTAAAAATGCGATTTTGATGACTGGCGCGGTCAGCCTATCGGTCATTTCGGTCATCGAAAGACTTCAGGTGCGCATCGGTTCGCGCTCAATAGGGCGGGCACCTGGGCGTATCCCTGCATCCATTGTCTACATATCGTTTCTTTTTATAACTTACGATAAAAAAATCGGAGAAGCTTTTTTAAGCCTCTCCGATTTTTTTATGCTTCCGGACTTTACTTTTATTGCAGCAAAGTTACGCTGACCGTTCCGGTTAAAGGATTGACGGTGAATTTGAACAGGCGCGACGGCGAAAGCGTGCTGCCCGCACCGTTAGTCGTCGTTCCGCCCGTCGAGGACGTTTCGCCCGAGCCGGTCGAGCCGCCGGTCGTCGAAGTTTCGCCTGCGCCGCCGGTTGTCGAAGCTCCGTTCAGCACGTTGGCTTTGACGCGCGCGGTAAAGGTGAACAGGACTGTGTTCGGGTTGCTGAACCGAATCGTCTTGTTGCCGCTTTCCGCGTTTGCCGCCAGCGAATTGCCGACCAGCTGCGAATAATCAAAGACCGCTGCGGTGGTCGTGCCGTTGCCGTTGTTGTCGGCGTTGGCGACCGTAACCGAGTTTCCGGCGGATTGAATCGAGACGATTTCAAAGCGCATATTCGGATAAAACACGGTCGTCGATTGATTTTTCAGAGCCGTCACCAGCTCGGTCGCGCCCGACGGGAACGTGATGCTGCGATTAACCGGAGCAATCGAATTGGTCGCGTCTACTTCCGAGCGGCGCGAAACGCGGATGGTTTCGACGTTGCTCGGCGTCGTCACGAATTTTCCGACGCGTCCCGCCGTAATTGCGCGAACGCGATAGCTGTAAGTTCCGTCGGCGACGTTGCTGAAGCTGCCGCTCGTTCCGTTGCCGTCCGTCGTGCCGACAACCGTCCAGTTGACGCCGTCGGTCGACATCTCGACCTCGTAGCCTTCGACCGTGCCGCGCGGCGTCCAGTTTATCGTGTAGTTTCCGTCAAAATCGTGACGCACGTTGTCTTTCGTGAAATCCGAAGCGAAAGGCTGAACCGTCGGAGCCGCGCCGCCTTTCAGCTGCGTGCTTTCGACCGTGAAATTGGTCGGACCGTTTGCCCAGCCGTAAACGCGCCAGACGTACGTTCCCGGAATCGTCGTGTTCGCCGCGATATGTTCGGGCGCGTCCGAGTTGCCGGAGCTGCCGATTTCGTTGCCGTTCGGGTCGTAGAGCAGGAAATCGAGGTCGGGCAGACCGACGCCCGCGCCCGTATCCGTGATGCTCCACGTCAAAGTTCCGTTCAGCTTCAAGGTCGAAGCGTCAACGTCGAACGGAATGTCAACGTAGCTGACGTCGGAAAGGAGAAATATTCCGTTGTCACGCTGCGCGCCGCCGTCGCTCGCCAGAACCGTGCCCGTGTAGGTATCGGTGACCGAGGAACCGACGGTGTCGCCCGGCAGGCTCGGCGTGGCTTGCAGATACATCGGCATTCTCAGTTTCTTATTGCCGCTTTCAGCGACGACATACCATTGAAATTGCTGGATATCGGTCGAGCGCAGGACGTTGCCGTCAATCGAAATCGAAGTCGTGAACGTTGCGCTGCCGCCCGCCGGAACGGTGACGCTCGGCTGGCTGACCGCCGTCGAAACGCCGTTCTGATTGGTCGAGCGATTGTTGACGGTCGAAAGATTATACGTTCCGCCCTGACCGGAAACGTCGCGGACAGTGACCGTTACGTCAAACGTATTATTGATGCGATTGTTCAAAATCGCTTTTTCGCCGAATGAATGGCTGCCCAGGATTCCCGGCGCAGTGACCCCGTCGCCTTCGACGCCCATTATGGCTTTGGTGTTGACCGCCGCGCCGACGTCCACCAGACCGCCGCCCTGGTCGTTAATCGAATCGGCTGTGTTGCCGTCCGGCTTCGGCGTTCCGTTGCCGGTTCTCAAATTGGTTGAAGTATTGATGAGCGCCGTGCGAATCATATCCGGCGTCCAGTTCAGATGAGCCTGTTTGATAAGCGCGACCGAACCCGCGACGTGCGGTCCCGAAAAGCTCGTTCCCGTCGCCTTAACATACCCGGTCGGGTCAAACATCGTGCCGCCATTGGCATCGGCTGAGCCGACGCGAACCGTCGCGCTCGTAATCGCCACGCCCGGCGCGGTGACGTCCGGCTTAACCTGTCCCAAGCCCTGAACCGGACCGCGCGAGCTGAAGCCTGCGGTTTCACCCACAAAAACATTGTTCAGATACGGGTTCAGGCGAATCGGGAACTGCGAAACCGTTCCGTTCGGCGGGTCAACCGCGTTGTTGTCGGTTGCAGAAATCGCATCGACCAGAATCTCGCCGTCAGCGGGCGAAACGATCGAGCAGGGAATCGTGCCGTTAAGGGCGGTCGGGTTCGTCGTTTCCGAAATCAAAACGGCGGCGATTGCGCCGTTCAGCGCAGCGTTAGCGCAAATGTCGAAAAACGTCGCCGAAGCCAAGCCGGAATCTTTAATCAGAGCGATGCGTCCCGCCACGCTCGCCGGATAAGTCGAGTTAATTGCAAACAAGTTGACGAAAGTGTAGCGCTGAGCGACGGAAGCCGGAGCCGGGTCGGGCGTTCCAGCCATCGGATAAAGCTTGATGCGGCTGAAGCCTTCCTGCGCCGCCATATTATTTGCCGGCGTGACGCCGCCCGTCAGCGCCTGCGGAATCGCGTTGGATTTCAAAACGTCAACCGACCAGTTGGTGTTTCCCGCCGCCGGGTCTGTCGTCGCGCCGACCGCGATGACGTGCCTGCCCGCCGCCGGAGCGCCGACCGTGCCTTCGCCCGGACCCGCGTTTCCGGCTGAAGCGACGACGACTGTGCCGAGCAGAGCCGCGTTATCCGCCGCAACCGCCGTAGCAGAATCGGGACCGCCGACGCCGCCGAGGCTCAAATTGATAACGTGCGCAATCGGTTTCGGCTGCAAGGTCAGAGTCGTCGGCGAAACGGCGTCTTCGATGCCGAGAATCGTCGAAGCCGAGACGCAGCTTCCGACGCCGAGACAAACCTTGTAGCCCATCAGTTTCGCCTGCGGCGCGACGCCGTGAACGCGGATGTCGTCGGTCGTTCCCGGCAAACCGTCCGCGCCCGGAGCCATCGCCAGATAGCCCGCGATATTTGAAGCCGCCGCCGAGCCGTGACCGTAATCGTCAATCAAGCCGCCCGTAAACGACATATAATAGATAACTTTTTTGTTCGAGCCGACGGCTGCCGTCGGGGGCGCGATGCCGAGACGCGGCGGAGTCGGGTCGCCGCCGAACATCGGGTGCGCCCAGTCGATTCCCGTATCGAGAACGGCGACATTCATTCCCTGACCTTCAAAGCCTTCGCGGAAATCGTCAAACGGCGTCAGTTCCGGGTATTGCCCGTAAACGGACGGCGCGTTGATGTAGGGAACGCTTTTATTCAGATTGATTTGCAGGTAATCGTTCGGCTTGACGCTTTTGACCTGCGGCATCGCCTTGATGACGTTGATTGCCGCCGGCGGAACTTTCAAGGTGACGCCGTTCAGCACCAGATTAAAGCGATAATCGGCGCGCATCTGCGTCACGCCTGCAAAATCCTTAATATCGACGCCGTCGATTTCGTAGCTGATATTGTTCGCCTGCAAAGCGGCGAGAAATTCGTTCTGTTTCGCCGTAAGCGAATTTCGGTAGGCTTGCAGCTGCTCGTCGGAAACCTGGTTTCCGGCTTTGACCTGTTTGGCTTTCCAGACCGCCGCCGGGTCGTCCTTCAGCTGCACGATGACCGATTGGGCGATGCCGGAAGCATCGACTTCGGTCGAATAAAAATTAAAAGAAACAAAAGCCGTCGCGATTGCCGCAAAAATCAGCAGCGAAACGCCCGCGATACTTCTTTTACCGAATTTCCTATACGAATCCCTTCTCATCTTTTTGTCTTCTCCTAGAAATTTTAAATGTCGGCGCGTCCGTCTTTTCCGAACCGCAATGGACGTAGCTGAAACTGCTCTGGAAAGATTTCGCCGTTTGATGAGTCAAGAATATAAAGAAGGGCTTGAGAAATTATTGAAAGCCGCTTGAGCCAAACTTGAGGTTTTTTTAAATCGAGGCGGAATAAAGACTTAAGAGGCTTTTAAAATTAAAGCTCAGAGAGCTTCTTTTTCGTTTTATCCAAACGCAGAATAAAAAAGAGACGCGAGTTTTCGCGCCTCTTTCGGTGTGTGTCTGTCTATCTATCTATCTGTCTGTCTGTGCGAAGTAAAATAAATTAATCTCTGCCCCAGACGCCGATGCGTTTCTGGACGAGTTTTTCGACCTCAAGCGGCACGCCGTCGGCTTTCGCCTGGCGGATAAACGCGCCGTCGATTTTGAAAATCCGCATTTTGACCAAATCTTCGACGTCGAGGTTCGACAAGCCTTCGTTGCGGACTTCGGTGATGAATTCGGGCGTGACTTTGAAGATGCGCATTTTGACGAGGCTTTCAAACGGTTCTTTGTCAAAACCCATCTGCGCGACTTCGCGGACGAAACCGGCGTCAATCTTGAAAATCCGCGCCTTGACCAGCTCTTCCATTCCGAGATTCGGGAAACCGCTCGCCTTCATTTCCGACATAAACTGCGGCGTGATTTTGAAAATCGCGGCTTTAAACAAATCGTCCACGGTCAGCTTGCCGAAGTTCGCCGACAGCAAATCGTCTGCAAAAGCGGTCGTCACGTTAATCGTCGCGGCGCTGAAAAGCCTGTCTTCGAGGTTGCCGGGTTTTTTGCCGTTGCCGTCGGGCGCTTCAAAATCGAAGCCGCGGCTTTTCATCGCCGAGACATACTGCTGGCTGCCCGTGAAGCGGAAAGTTCCCGAGCCCTTGCCCGCGCCGTCGAATCTGCCTTCGCATTCAATCGTCCCGGCTTCGCGGACGAGGCTGAATCTGACCGCGCCGCTGCCCAGCGCCTGCTCGCGGCTCAAGCCCTGCAAATCCGAGTATTCAAAGGACGAGCCGTGCTGGTTCGTTCCGCCTTTCTCGGTGCGGCGCGTAAACGACAGTTGAATTTTTTCCGGATGTTTTTCCGAGCGCGCATCGGCTTTCCACTCGCCCGTCAAGGTCGTCTGCGCGACCACGACGGAAGAGCCGATAACGAAAACAATAAAGGCAAAGCTAAAAAACGAGCGCAATAAAATTTGAAACTTTTTCGACATAAACATTCTCCTGTAGATTGAACTGTTAAAAATAAATGCGGTGCGCATTACATAAGAGAAACACCGCGCCGGAGAATTTTGTGACAGAAAATTTTAAGGCAAATCTTTTCGCTCTCGTTTCCGGTGAAATTCAGCGATGAGCAAGGCAGCGTAAGCGACAAGGAGAACGGGAAAAGCCAGCATCGCAAAAAACGAAATCACGCTTAGCACGAAAAACGCTTCGTCGTTCGGCGTCCGGTCGGTGAATCCGCCCATCAGGCTGAAAACGGCTTTTTCCAGATTCAGCATCACGAGCGCGAAAATAATCATCGTTATCGGCAGCAGCGTCGTCACCAGCACGCGAAAGACGCTCAATCCGGCAAAGCGCCTGAGAAAAAATACCAGCAGCGCGACGCGCCAGATTGAAACAACCAGCAGAAACACGGCGTTTATCTCGTTTGCCGCGTCGATGCTGAAATACATCTGAACCGGAATCGCATACAAAATCGCCGGCGGCGAAACCAGCGCGACGAACGTCACGACGCGGAAATAAGACCAGTCTTTATGACCGAAAGGCTTGACGACAAGCCACAACAG
>JALZHR010000157.1 GCA_030860665.1 Acidobacteriota bacterium | reverse complement strand
TGCTTAACGACAATCGCGAGGTTGCGCGGAACGGCGTTGAGAACCGTCGCGACACGCTGCGCGGGTGCATTAAGCAGGAAGAGAATCTTAGCGATAAGCTCTTCTTTCGACGGCAGGCTGGCGATTTCCTGAACCTGGCTCAGGTCAACGACTCTTCCGTCGACGACGCCGACTTTAAAAGTAAAAACTTCGGCGTTGTCCCTGACGAATTTTGAAACTGTTTTCGATAACACGACCGGGTCGGTGTCAGTCCACGCGACCGCCGTGACGCCTTTGAAATGGTCGGCTGCGCCTTCGAGCTGCGTGCCTTTGACGGCTAATTTCGCCAGCGTATTTTTGACGACCTGATATTTTGCTCCGGCGTCGCGCAGCTGATTGCGAAATTCCTGGTCTTTGGCGACGGTCAGCTTGTTAAAGCTGACGACCATCGCCGATTTCGAGTTTTGAAACCCTGCGGTGAGGGCGTCTAAAATTTCCTGTTTTTCTGCTCTTGTTTTCATTTTCTATTCCCTCACTCCTTATACCAAAGTTAATTCATCGAGCAGAACGCCCGGACTCATCGTCGCCGCCAGATTCACTTTCTTGACGTAGCGACCTTTCGCCGTCTGCGGCTTCGCCTTGATGACGGCATCCATCAAAACTTTCGTATTCTGCCGGAGCTTTTCGTCGTCGAAGGAAACCTTGCCTACGGGAGCGTGAATCACGCCCGTTTTATCGACGCGATATTCGACCTTACCGGCTTTCGTTTCCTGAATCGCCGTCCGCACGTCCATCGTCACCGTTCCCGTTTTCGGGTTCGGCATCAGACCGCGAGGACCTAAGATTTTTCCGAGCGGACCGACTTTGCCCATCATATCGGGCGTCGCAATCAACGCGTCGAATTCGAGCCAACCGCCTTTGATGCGGTCGATGATGTCATCGCTGCCCGCAGCATCCGCGCCCGCATCCAAAGCCTCGCGAACTTTGTCGCCCTGCGCGATAACGACGACGACCTTCGCCTTGCCGCCCAGACCGTTCGGCAGAACGACCGTTCCGCGCACCATCTGGTCGGCTTTGCGCGGGTCGACGCCGAGCCACATCGTCAGCTCCACGGTTTCGTCAAACTTGGCGAAGGCGATTTCCTTGACTTTGCCGACCGCTTCTTCGAGCGTGTATTTTTTGTTCGGCTCGATTTTTTCAAGAGCCGCTCTGTATTTTTTACCTACTTTAGCCATTTTTTTAATCTCAGGTTCAAACGAAACGTCTTTAAATTTGCGTTTTTTTTCAATCGCAGAACATTTCTCCCTTTTTTTTAAAGGCGAAAGGCTGACGGATAAAGGCGAAAGATTAAGGAAAGATAATTTTCTTTTACTTTATCCTTTCGCCCTTACCCTTTACCCTTCAATAGTTAAGCCCATACTTTTCGCCGTGCCTTCAATCGTGCGAATCGCCGAGTCCAGATTCGTCGTGTTCAAATCCGGCATTTTCCGGCGGGCGATTTCTTCGATTTGCGCGCGCGAAATCGTTCCGGCTTTTTCGCGGTTCGGTTTGCCCGAGCCTTTGGCGATGCCCGACGCTTTGCGAATCAAATCGGCGGCGGGCGGAGTTTTCGTTTCAAACGTAAACGAGCGGTCGCCGTAAACCGTGATGACGACCGGAACTTTCATATCCGGGTCGTCGTTCGCCGTTTTCGCGTTGAACGCTTTGCAAAACTCCATAATGTTGACGCCGTGCTGTCCGAGCGCCGGACCGATCGGCGGCGCCGGATTCGCTTTTCCGGCGGGAATCTGTAACTTGATGTAGCCTGTAACTTTCTTTGCCATAATTCGATTTACGATTTCGGATTTTTATTTTTTATCAGAGACAATCCGAAAATGTCCTCAATTAGTAAATAGTGAAAAACCAAAAGTGAATAGTGAATAGTGAATGATTTTACTTTTCACTATTCACTATTCGTTTTTCGCCAATATTATTCTTCTTCCGCGAACGTAACTTTTTCGACGTCCAGGAAGCTCAATTCGACGGGCGTCGAGCGACCGAAAATCGTCACCGTCACCTTCAGAGTCGTTTTTTCTTCGTTTACTTCTTCGACCTTACCGGTAAAGCTGGCAAACGGACCGGATTTGATTCTCACAATCTCGCCGATGGTGTAAGAGAATTTCGGTTTCGGTTTTTCCGCCGCGACCTCGACGTTGTGAACAATCTGGTCGACTTCTTCCTGCGTCAGAGGCGTCGGATTTTTTCCGCCGAGAAAGCCCGTAACTTTCGGCGTCGATTTAATCGCGTGAAAAACATTGTCGGGAATTCGTCCGCGCTCGTCGCATTCGATTTCGACCAGCACGTAGCCGGGATAAAACATCCGGCTCGATTCGATGCGCTTGTTGCCGCGCATCTCCACTACCGTTTCCTTCGGCAAGAGAACGGACGTAATCAAGTCGCCGAGTTCGAGGTCGCGAATGCGCGCCCTCAGACTTTCCACGACTTTGTTCTCATGCCCGGAATAAGTATGGATAAAATACCACTGCTTCATTGTTTAAATTCCCGCAATTTTGTTGACCAGCCAGGTAAAGCCTTCCAGCACATACGTCCAGCCGCGGTCAACTAAAAATAAGAAGACGGCAAAAAAGATGACGTTGACGATGACGATTATAGTCGTCGCTCGCACGTCTTCGGAC
>JALZHR010000150.1 GCA_030860665.1 Acidobacteriota bacterium | reverse complement strand
GGCGTGATAAAGCGTCTTGAATCGCGTCTCGACCGTAAAGGCTCTGCCCTGCAAATCCGCGACGATTTTTTCGGCGAGCGCGACCGCCCGCGAATCGCCTTCGAGACAGAAAAAAACGTCGCCGAAGCCGTCCGCGCCGAGAAACGAATCACTGACCGAAACCAGCGGGTGAATCGAGCCGACACAGCATCCCGCCTCGCTTAAATCGCTCAGAATCCGCGACGAAAGCGAGCCGCTCGTGTGAAAAACAAAAGGCTTATGCGCCAAACTCCGGGCTAAATTGGCGGCGACCGCTTCGATTTCCGAATCCTGCACGGTGATGAAAATTATTTCCGAGCCGCCGAGCTTCGCCGTTTCGTAAGCACTCAGAACCCGCGGCTTCGGATTGATGTTTTCGGCGATTCTTTCGGCTGTCTCGCGCCTTCGCGCGACGAGATTTTCTATCGAATAACCTTTTCTCGCCAGCGCCAGCGCCAGCGCGCCGCCGAGCCTGCCGACGCCGATGATGGAAATTTTCATGCTTGAAAATTTATCACGATTTCGCGGCAAAAGGCAGAAGCCCGCGCGTCGGGCAAGGGCGCGAAAACAATGCGGAATGCGGAACGCGGAATACGGATTGGTCGTTGAATAACGAAAATTCCGCATTCCGCGTTTTTCATTCCGCATTCACTTTGCGTCCTTGCCCGACGCGCGGGTTTCTGCTTCGTTTTAAATCTTGACCAGAACCGGCTCGCTCGGCAGCTCGTCGAGCCATTCGGTCATCTGGCGGCGCAGTTCTTCGCGGCTCTGAAAGCCGTCGGGCTGCGACGGAAGCTCGATTTGCAGCAGCGGCGCGGCGGGCATCGCTTTGACGGTTTTTTCCAGCATTATCAGCTCGGCGGTCGAGAGCAGCGGGATTTCCCGGTTTTCCCGGAAAATATCCGCCAGCTTCAGCGCAGCTTCGGCGTATTCGACCTCTCTGGTCTGGTCGCCGAAATATTCGAGCAGCGGGACGAGCGTCCGGCTCAGGATTTTCAGCGTTTTGCGGTAGCTTTCGCGCCCCTGACCGACCGTTTCAGCCAGCGCGCGCGGCAGGTTTTCCCATTCCTTCATTTGCGCGAGACGGAAAGAGCAGGCGCAGAACGGGTGTTCCTTCAGCATCTGGCGCACGTCCGAGCGGCAGTCCAGCTCTTTAAAACGGCGACAGATTTTCTGCGCTCTCTGCCAGTGATTTTTCTGGAAAATCGAAAGCGAGGAGAGATTTTCAAATTCCCACCACTCGTCGCTGCGCATCATCTCGTCGTATTTTTCGAGCAGGTGATGCGATTTCATCACCGTGTCGTGCTTGATGGCGAAATGCTCGGCGAAGGCTTCGTGAAACAAAAGCCACATTCTTTCCAGCTCGCGGTTGAGAATCTCGCTCGGCTGCGTCGCCATCTCGCGGATAAATTCCAGAAGCTTGGCGCGCAGTTTTTCGATGGTTTCGTCCTGCGTCGTTTCGCAGACGGCGAGATATTTCCAGACCGCTTCGCGCCTGCCCGCGCCGTTGATGAAATCTTCGAGCTGCATCAAATCGCGCGTGCATTCAAAAAATTCCTTTTCCGAATCGGAGAAAGCGTCGGCGACACGCTGCAAACAGTCTTCGAGCGATACGGTTTCCTGCAAAGCCTCGCGGACGGTTTCGGCGACCGCGCCGAAAGTTTTCTGCGCGCGCGTGGCGAGCCGCCAGATTTTCGTGTTGAGAATTTCTTCCGGAAGCTGCTCGAAACGTTCCAGAACGGCGGCGCTCTGCCAGTCGAGAAGCCAGTTTTCCAGCGCGCGGCGCACTTTTTCGCGGTCGGCGGGGTCGTCAATCGTTTTAAAAGTATCGACCGCCGTCAGCGTTCGCGCCCAGTTGGTCAGCTCGGCTGAGGAATGCAGCGCGGTCGACGGGCGCGCGATGCCGACGATTTCGTCCCAGACGATTTTTAAATCCAGAGAGCGGCGATTGATGCGGTCGCCGCCGCCGGTGACGAATTCGATGCGCCGCTGCGCGACCAGCGCGGCGAGAATCAGGTGCTGCGCTTCGGCGACCAAGCCGTAAGGCTCGCTTTTCAAACGCCGCGAAACGTCTTCGAGCGAAACGGTTTCGCCGCCGCTCGCCGCATCCAGAAGCGCTAAAACTTCCTGAACGGCAGGCTGCTGCGAAAGATTTTCTTCCGTGTCGAGCACCAGATTATTTCCGCGCAGGGCGACCAGACCGAGCGGCGAGGCGAAGCTGGCGGCAAGCTGCTGAATTTCCGGCAAAGTCTGGCGCGCGCCGCTGAACAGGTCGCTGACCAGCTTTGAAACCTCCTCCATCCCGAGCACGTCCGCGAAAATCGGATGTGCCGGATAACGAGCTTCAAAAAGCGGCGAGAGCATCTCGGAAAGCAGCTCGCCGAGCGAATGCGCCGAGCGCGCTTTTTCGGTAAATTCGTGCCCCAAGCCGTCGACCAGCATTTTTCCGTCTTCGAGAAACACGCGATTCCAGATTTTCTCGACCGCGCGGCTGTGCGTGTGCGCCGCCGCGCGCACCTGTTCGCCGAAAGATTCGCGCAGGCTCGCATCGCCGAGCAGAATCGAATAGCGCAGAATCGTTTCCTCTTCTTCCCTTTCGAGCGGCGCGGGCTGCCAGACGACCGTCGATTTCCCGTTCGGCGGCGAAAACGCGGCGGCATTTTGGCGCGATTGACCGACGACGATTTGCCAGTCGGGAAAATCGTCGTTTTCGGGGTTATGCGCAGGGCTGCCGCCGTCGCCGTCTTCCAGATTCCAAATCAGACGGACGCGACGAATGCCGCCGCGCCAGATGACCTGGCAATCGGTCGTCGCGTCAGCCGCTTCGTTTTCCGCCTGCATAATCCAGTCCGGAAAACGCTCGCCCGCCAGACGCCGCAGAATTTTCGGCACGACGTCCGGCGAAATGCCGAGCGCAGCCTCGCTTAAAGCGACGTTTAAATTGTCTTTGCCGCTGACTTTCAGGCTGTAGCGAATTTCCCTGCCCGCTTCCTCTTTGCGGTTGACGGCGTCGGGAAATATCGAGACGAAGGTTTCCAGCAAATCTCCGACCTGTCGGATTGAATTCTGCGGCGCGTTTTCGTCGTAAATCAGCATCGCCGCGCTGATTTCGCTGGCGGTCGTGCCGTCGCCGTCCAGCGACAAAAGCATCAGAGCTTTTAAAACCAGCTTCGCCTGCAATCGCTGCATTACGGGAACGTGTGCGATGACTTCCGTGTTCAGCCGGTCGTAGGTCAGAAACGCCTCGCGCAAATCCGGCGCTTTTCTGAGCGCGGTTTCGGTGCGGTCGAAAACCTCGTCCAGCCCGACCAGCGAATTCGCCGGGCGACCGAGTATTTTCGCGCCCGCTTCGGAAGCAAAGCCGAGCAGCGCGAAATCCGGCACGTAGAGCCGGACGAACGGCGCGATTTCCAAAATCAAAGGATGCAGCGGGTAGAGCGAAACGAAACGCTGCTCGCTCCAGCGAAAGCTCGGCAGAATCCCCCGGAAATAAGTGTAGATTTCGTGAACGAGATGCCGCGTCTGTCGCTGTTTGGGAAAAATATGCGTGTCGACGATGCGGTAAAGATGTTCCTGGTCGAGGTAATCAATCGCGTAACTGCGCGCGATGGCGGCATTTACGCCGTCCGCTCCGGCGATGTCGTCGTCCAGCGCGACGGCGACGAACAGATTCAGATTTTTCGCCCTTTCGGCAAGTTCGCCGAGCAGCCCGCCGTCGTCGCGCTGGACGCGACTGGCGCGGTCGTGCGCCGTATCAATGATGAAGACGAACGGCAAGTCGCCCGCCTTGTCGGAAGCGATTTTTAACAAATCTTCGAGCGAGCCGCCCAGGTTCTGCGGGTTGACCTCGATTGCCAGCGCGACCGCGTCCCTTAATTCTTCCAGCAGGGTCGCGTGCGTTCCGCGCCGCACGTAGGCGACCGGATGACGGCGGCGTTTCAGGCGCTGCGCACCGGCGGCGACCACCGGCTCGGTCACGCGCGAGCGCAGCTCAGCCTGCGAGACAATCGCGCCGAGCGTCGCCAGAAAATGGCTTTTGCCGACGCCGCGATAGCCCGCCAGAGCTTTCGCCGCGCCTCTTGAGGGCTGCACCTCGGCGACTTTGTCGAGCCATTTCGCCATCATCTCCGCCGTCTGGTCGGTGAAATGATAAGCCGAAAGCGTCTCGGAAGAGTCGGAAAGAAAATCTCGCAAGCCCCGATACGGGCGAACTTCCACTAAATCTTTTACTTTTTCCTGAATGCGTTTCATTGGCGGTTGAAAATTTGTTTAATCGCTGCTGCTGTTCAATGCTGAATCGGAAGGAATTTTTCGACGATATTTTCTGAGAATGGGAACGCTTTCGCGCCCGTATTCCGGGCGCTTGATTTACTTTAACAGTTTTTGCCCGCGGAATAAATAATTTTCGTGAAGTTTTGTAAATTAATTTGCAGTTTTCCAACCTTTTTTCGGTTTTTGTGCATCTTAAAGGCATTGAACAGGCAGGCACTTTAAAGATACAATTCACTTATCGGCTTGAACGTAATTTCTTGGAGGCACAATGCGTAAGGAAAAGATTCGGAAATTCACCGCGTTTCTTCTGTTTTCGGCTATCTGGCTAAGCGCCACGGCGCTGCCGGCGAGCGTCTTCGCCCAGACCGACACACAGCAGGCGCAGAACAAACAGCAGGACGACAACAAAAAGAAAAAAGAGAAAAAACAGAAGGATTCAAACAAACAGAATCCGACCGCGCAGCAGCAATCGACCAATAATCCGAAAGCGCCGCTGACCGTCAACGAAGACCCGACGATGATCGGCAAACGCAACATCAATAAGGGTTCGGACAGCTTTTTCGGCTGGCTCGGCGGCTCGCAGGAAAAAGAACTGGCGCTCGGCAGACAGCTGGCAATGCAGGTCGAGCAGCAAGCCAAGATTGTCGAAGACCCGGTCATCACCGAATACGTCAACCGCGTCGGTCAAAACATCGTGCTTCACTCTGACGCAAAAATCCCGTTTACGATTAAAGTCATCCAGGGCGACGAGGTCAACGCATTTGCGCTTCCGGGCGGATATTTCTACGTTTACACTGGCTTGATTTTAGCCGCCGACAACGAAGCCGAGCTGGCGGGCGTGATGGCGCACGAAATCGCGCACGTCGCCGCGCGTCACGCGATGGAAAATTCCGGCAAGGGAACGCTTTTGAATTACGGCATCCTGGCGGGAATCATCTTCGGCGGCGGCATCGCCTCGACGATTCTACAAAACGTCGGCGGTATCGGCAGCTCGCTGGCGTTTTTCAAATTCAGCCGCGGCGCGGAAGTCGAAGCCGATAAACTGGGCGTTCAGTATCTCTACGCCGCCGGTTACGACCCGACCGCGATGTCCACGATGTTTGAAAAGCTCGCCTCGCGCAACAAGAAAAAACCGAACTCGCTGGCGAAACTTTTCTCGACGCACCCGCAATCAGCCGACCGCCGTGACAACAGCCTCGGTCTGGTCGCTCGTTTCCCGGAAAAACAGGAATACGTCATCAGCACCTCGGAATTTCAGCGTGTTAAGGGACGCCTGATGAAAATGACCAACGCCAAAGCGAACGTCATCTCCGACATCGACGAAAACGGCGATGCCAAACCGACATTGAAACGTCGCCAGCCCGCGTCTGACGACCCGAACGCGCCGACCACGACGGACAATAACAAGAAGGACGACGACAAGCCGCAGCTTAAGCGCCGCGACGCCGAACCTGAGCCGAAGCCGAGTCCGGAAAAATAAAGTAAAAAAGTGAAAAAGGGAAAGAGTGAAAAGGCAGGTTGTCATTTAATGAACCTACTTTTTCACTCTTTCCCTTTTCAGCTTTCCGAGCTGTTTCAATTATCTCAGCTTTTCCACTTTTTCACCTTTTCACTTTTTCACTTTAATCAGTCCAGAAGCGTGCCGTAGATTCCGAGCGGCAGGCTGAAAACAGCTTCGTTCGTCGCGACAATCATCTCGCCCTTGCGCGTAAAACACAGACCGATAACGTTCATTCCTGCAACAAATATCTCGCCGCTGTCGCCGTCGGGCGAAATCCGCACGATTCCGCGGCGGCTTCTGATGCAGCCCGAGACATACAGATTTCCTTCCCTATCGAAAGCCAGCCCCTGCGGTCTGCCCAGACCGCGATAAAATTCGTCTTCGTAGCCTTCCCTATCGACACGAACGACCGAATCGTAGCTGGAAAGCGACGGCGCGGTCACGTATAAATTATCGTCGCGGTCAAAAGCCAGATGATATGCCGACACGGAAGGCTCGAGCGCGGCGAAAGGCTGCGCGTCGCCTAAGCCCGAAATTTTATAAATCGTTCCGCTGCGGTCGCCGACATACATCGCGCCCTGCCGGTCGAACGCCAATCCGGTGGCGACGCCCAAGCCCGAAGCCAGAACGGTCAATTCCTCGTCGCGCCTGACGCGGCAGACTTCGCCGTCGGCGCGGTTAGTCACGAAAAGCTGCCCGTCGCGGTCGAAAGCCACGCCGGTCGGATTCAAAACGGCGGTAGACATTTCCTGCAAATAATTGTCCGGTTCGAGCCGAAAAAGCGTCACGGGCAATTGCTGTCCGCGCGCGCCGGAGCGTGTCAGGATTATCGAATCGTCCTTCGGGTCAATCGCCGGATTCGCCACGATATGAAGGTCGTCAGCCAGCTTTCTGCCGACGGTTAAATTTACCGGCTCGCTTCGGTCGCCGCCGCTTTCCAGATAAACTTCGACCTCGCTCGAACCGAAAGTTTCGGGCACGATGGCGATTATCCGGCTGGAAGAAGCGCCGACCAGACGCGCCGGCTGACCGTCGAAAAAAGCTCCGTATTCAAGCCGGGCATCGATTTGGAAATTTTCGCACTCGATAAAAACTTCGCCGCCCGGAATCGCGTAAGGCGGATTGATTGAGAGTATTCTGCCTGCTTTATTCATAAGCTATAATTTTACCTTTTTTCTGCATCTAATCAATTTGCCAATGAAAATGGGCGGTTGTGATATAATTTCCTAATCGGAGGTTTGGATTAGTATCAGTAATATCCACGGTTTTACGCAAGGCTTAAAGCATAATCAGGTGCAGCGCATCGAGCGCCTCGCGTCGCGCCGCGTCGCGCCGGAACAGATTATCTCGCCGGAGCTGGCGCGTCAGATGTCCGAGATTTCGCACGAGACCGGACGGCAAATCGGCGTTCTGCTCAATCGCAAAGGTCAGGTCGAATACGTGATGGTCGGCAACGCCAAACGCATCGAGATGCCCGATTTCGGACGCGCCCGCGTTTCGGTCGAGCGTTTTCGCGGGCTTCGCTGCGTCCACACGCATCTGCTCGGCGAAAAGCTGACGCAGGACGACTTGACCGACCTTGCTTTATTGCGTCTGGATTTGATGGCGACGATTCAGGTCGACGAAAAAACCGGCTTGCCGAATCTGGTTCACGCCGCGCATCTCGTGCCGACGACCGCCGATAAAATCGACGAGGAAGCGCACACGCTGCCGTATCAGTTTTTAGAGCCGCAGATTCCGTCGCAGCTCGACACGAATTTTATCGGGCTTATCAATTCGCTCGAAGAGGAAATGGCGCGCAACCGTCAGACCGCGCGCAGCCGCCAGACCAGCCGCGACCGCGTGATTCTGGTCGGCGTCACGACCGGCTATCTGTCCGAAGCCGAAGAATCGATGGCTGAACTGGAAGAGCTGGCGCTTTCGGCTGACGTCGTCGTGCTCGATAAAATCATCCAGCGCCGCCAGCAGATTGATTCCAGAACGGTTCTGGGAAAAGGAAAACTCGAAGAATTATTGGTTCGCGCGATGCGGCTCGGCGCGGATTTAATCGTTTTCGACACGGAGTTGTCGCCCGCTCAGGTGCGCTCGCTTTCGGAAGCGACCGATTTAAAGGTCATCGACCGCCCGCAGCTTATTCTCGACATTTTCGCCCAGCGCGCGCAATCGCGCGAAGGTAAGATTCAGGTCGAGCTGGCGCAGTTGAAATATATTCTGCCGCGTCTCATCGCCGGTCAGAATTCGGCGTTTTCGCGGCTCGCCGGCGGCATCGGCGGGCGCGGTCCCGGCGAAACGAAGCTGGAAACAGACCGTCGCCGCGTGCGCGATAAAATAAACCGGCTCGAAAAGGAAATCGACCATTTAAGCTACCAGCGCGCCAATCGCCGCAAGGAACGCTTAAAGCGCGACGTCCCGATTATCTCTTTGGTCGGCTACACGAACGCCGGAAAATCCACTCTGCTCAACACTTTAACGCAGAGCAAGGTTTACGCCGAAAAGAAAATGTTCGCCACGCTCGACCCGACTTCGCGCCGCCTGCGCCTGCCTATCGAGCAGGAAGTCATCATCAACGACACGGTCGGATTTATCCGCGATTTGCCCGAGGCGCTCGTGGCGGCTTTCCGCGCGACGCTCGAAGAAATCGGCGACAGCGATATGCTGGTTCACGTCGTCGACGCGTCGAACCCGCGCGCGCTGGCGCAAATCGAATCGGTCGAGAAAATCCTGCACGATTTGAAGCTCAACGAGATTCCGCAAATAATCGTTTTAAATAAAGCGGATTTGCTCGAAGAAAACGACATAGAAGCCTTAAAACGGCAGATTGCGCTTGACAAACAGCGCGAAAGCGTGGCAATTTCGGCTATCGAGCCGCAGACGCTGCCGCCGCTTTTAGAACAAATCGGAGAAGTTTTAGCGAAGGACTTGAATAAAGTTTCGGTCTCAGGTCTCGGAACTTAAAAGTCCGGTCTTCGGTCTTTGGTC
>JALZHR010000104.1 GCA_030860665.1 Acidobacteriota bacterium | reverse complement strand
GATAAAAGCAGGTGAACATAGATTTTATTTTTTCTTATCTATGTTCACCTGCTTTTATCTGCGGACAAATTTTCTCAGCTCTCCGTGTTCTCTGCGGCTGATTAGTCTTCCGGCGGGCTGAACGGGTGGTCGGACAATACGACGCGCATATTGACCTGCCCGAGCAGCGTTTCGAGATACGCGCCGAAGCGGTGCAAAATTGAAACCAGCTCGGATTTGTTGGTCGTGTTCAGGACTTCCTCGATAAAACGCTCGACCGTTTCCAAATCCTTGTAGAACAAATATCTTATCGTGATGCGGTGAAACTCGTTCAGTTTCGCGTGCAGATTTTGCAGCGAGACGTCTTCGGGATTTTTTTCCGCTTTTCGCGCGACTTGAAGGACGCGCCACAACCCGTCGCGCAAAGCCAGCGACTGTTCCAGTTTGGTTTGCAAATTCGGGAACAGCTCGGTCGCTTTTACGTCGGCTTCGATGAGCTGCGCAAAATTCACCAAAGTCTGCTGGAAACAATCGTTTAAAAGCCCGTGCGCCGTTTCGACGCGCGCGTAAATAACGGGCGACTGGCGCGCCTCGGCAAAGCCTATCAGCTCGAAATTATAAACTTTCCTGAGTTCTATCGAAGCGGCGTAAACGGCGCAGTCGAGCGCGGCGAAAAGCGAATCTTCCTCGTTTTTAAAGCGCAGCAGGCGGTTGTTGATAAACCGCATCATTTCCTGCGTCTGCTCGTTAATGCGGGCGAAAAGCAGCATCGCCGGTTTCAGAGGCTCGTCGCGGTCGTGCATCTGACCGATGGCGTCGAGCCATTTCAGAATCTTGGCGAAACGCGGCAGAACCAGCCGCAAATCCGCTTCGAGCGCAAACGGAATCGGCTTGTTTTCCAGCAGCTCCTTCAACTTTTTCGGCAGAAAATTTTCGCCTTCCTTCTCAGCCGCTGCGATTAACTTGCCGGAAACTTCAGCCGTCTTGAGCTTTGCCAGAAGAAAATTGCTCCACGCCGTCCACTCGCTGAAGCGCAGCGGCGCGGCGCGCAGCAAAGCTTCGTTGAGCAGAATCGAATCGACCAGCACCGAGGAAAGCTCGGCGAGTCCTTCCGCCGCGTCCGAAAACTCGAAACGGGCGGCGTTCGGATTGGTTATCAAATCAAGCTGCTCGTCCTTGTCGCGGGCGGCGGCGAAATTTTTGTCCCTGATTGCGCCGGAAAGCTGCAAGGTGAGCTTCGAGCATAAAAGAAGCGTCGAGTGAACCAGCCGAAACTCCTTCGTCCAGTCGCGGTTCGCCCCTTTGGCGCGATTGCCCGCGTCACCGGCAAACGAGTGATTGCGAATCTGCAAAAAGCTCTCCAGCCCGGAAAGCCACAAACCCAGCTCGAATCCGAGCTCGCGCGCCGAAGCCTGCGGCGCGCAAAACGCATTTTCGTCCGCCGCGCCCACCGCCGCCGACGCCGCCGTTGACAAACCTGCCGGATTGAAGGTAGTGGTTGTAGATGTGGTTGAAACGTCCAAGATTTGTTTTCCCGAATCGAAGAATTTTCGCCGCAGCAGTGCGAAAGGCGTGAGTGAAAAACGCCGCTACTAATTTTATACCCTTTCGACGGGCAATTTGGCAAGAAAAAAGTGTTTAAAGCGTTTAAAATGCGGATGGAAATATTAATCGCCACCAAAAATCAGGGAAAAGTAAAAGAACTCGCCGACATTCTGGCGGATTTGCCGGTTACTCTGCGCAGCCTGAACGATTTTGAAAACGTCTCCGAGCCGGAAGAAACGGGCGTCGATTTCGTCGAAAACGCGGTTTTAAAGGCGCGCAGCTACGCGATGCAAACCGGGCTGTGGGCGATTGCCGACGATTCCGGTCTGGAAGTCGAGGCGCTTCGTAACGCGCCGGGCGTTTTTTCCGCCAGATACGCGGGCGAAAACGCGACCGACGAGGAAAGAATCCGTAAGCTTTTAAACGAGTTAAGCGATACCGGCGGCGAAAACCGCCGCGCCCGCTTCGTCTGCGCGATGGCGGTCGCCGACGAGACGGGCGAAATCAGATTCACCTGCGAAGGCGTCTGCGCGGGCACGATTACCGACGCTCCGCGAGGCGCGAACGGCTTCGGTTACGACCCGGTTTTCGCGCCCGAAGGCTTTTCGGAAACCTTCGGCGAACTCTCCGCCGAAGTGAAGCGCGAAATCAGCCATCGCGCCCGCGCGTCGCAAAAAATAATTGCGTATTTGCGCGATTTTATCGCTGTTTCAACTTGACCTTCGCATTTTTCGCCCGTAAAATCCGTAACTTGTTAATGTTTCTTCAATGAAACGCGTAAGACGGGGCGTAGCACAGCCTGGTAGTGCGCTCGGTTTGGGACCGAGAGGTCGGATGTTCGAATCATCTCGCCCCGACCAATTGAAGTTTTGTTGGAAGCCGCAGCGCAGGCGCAATCTCCCGTTCATTGCAGGTAAACAATAAGCGAAAATTTTAACTTAGGTTATTGCAATATCACACTAAAAAACTTTTGGAGGTAAAACTTAAATTATGGCAGCTTCAAAGAAGCGTTTGACACAAACTGAAATCATCAATCAACTGGCGGACAAATCCGGCTTGAAAAAAGCTCAGGCGAAAGAATTCTTCAACGCTCTGGCGGCGCTCGCGGCGAGCGAAGTCAAAAAGAACGGAGAATTCACCGTCCCGGGCTTCGGAAAACTGGTGAAAGCCACGCGCAAGGCTCGCGAAGGACGCAACCCGGCGACCGGCGACGTTATCAAGATTCCAGCCAAAACCACTGTCAAATTCCGCATCGGCAAAGCCTTGAAAGACACCATCGGCGACGGCGGCGGCAAGGGCGGAAAATAACATTTTCGAGTAAAAATCAATGTTTTTACGACCGGCAGGCGGCAGTTTGGCTTGCCGGTCTTTTTTTGCCTTTTTCCACGCTTGAGAAAAATGTTACAAACTTCTGAAAAAAAATGGTGACAAAAGCCGGAATTTTTGTTACGATTCTATTTTCATGCAGGACACGAGAGCTAAAAGTAGTTTTTTAGCAACCTTTAAAAACCAATTTTCAACTAATTTTTTTGAAACCGGATTTATTTTAATTCGTTTTTTTACATAACTTGTCGTGTTTGCGACAAAATTCACAAGGGTTCGTGGGAATTAATTATGAACTTGGAAGGAGACTATAAAGTGGCAGTAGCTAAACCGATGACTTTGCAGGACAGAATCCTGCAAATTGACCATATTCAGGCGCGCCGTTTCTCGAAATTAAACGGTGCGGCTTTAGAAATAGCGACGGAGGGAATCATCCGGCATCTGCGAGCTTGCGCCCGGATGGATGTCAACCCGGATGCGTCAGCCGTGCGCGAAATCATCGACGATGCTTTGAACGGTCGCAGAGTTTTTGCGGAAACGTCGAACGACATTCGCGTCGCCTAATTGTTTTTATATTTACCAGTAATACCAAATGCGACCGCCGGAAAACGGCGGTCTTTTTTTATTCAGCCATTCGTCTTTTGCGGGACGAGCATAAACTGCGCTCTCAATTTCAATTCAAAAAGCGAAGGACGAATGATTAATGGCTATTCCTCAATTTGAATTCCTCAATTTGACCTGATAAAGCGTGTAGCCGCCGTAGATTTCGGCTTCGCCGCGCTCGTACCATTTATCGAGATTCGTAAAGTCTACGTCCCAATCCGTCGGCGCGACGACGTAGGAAATCGTCGGGTTTGAAGCCTGTTCAATACCGAAATTCCGTCGATATTCACCGTAGCGGGCGGCTTCTTCATCAATTTCCCTGAAGGTTAAAGGCTTGTAGTCGGCGCTCAGGCGGCGGCTGTGCCTGCCCCAGCCGAAAAGCGCGATTATCGAAACAAAATCGCTGCGCTTCATCGAATAGGCGAGCCAGTTTTCGTCCAGATTCATATAATAAAGATACCGGTAATAGCGCTCCTTGTTTTCCTGCCGGGTGACGCCCGCGAAAACGTGTTGATGCCGCGCCCAGAGCACCGGCTGCGGCGCGACGGTCGGTAAATCGTCGCCTTGAATAGCGCTCAGAGGCAGCACGACGCCGCGCGCGGTTTCGGTTTTGTGCAGCTCTTCGAGACGCCGCGCGACCGCCATCGCCCGGTCGCGCTCGACGTTTGCCTCGTCGAGTTTGCGCACCGTGTAATGACATTCGACGATTCCCCAAACCGTCGCGGATAAAGCCAGAATCGTCAGAGTTATTTTTGAAAAAACCGGGTTTTTCTGATTGATTCCGCGCCAGAGCAAGCCGAGAGCGACAACTAACGCCAGAGCGGCGACGTAATTTCCGATAAAAACCTGATAATGAATCGGCTGCAAAGAGCGCCCGGTGAGGATTTGCTGGTTGAGGACGACGAGCGGTGCAAGGGCGAAGGAAAAGGCGAACAGCGTCGAGCGGTCTTTAAAATTGATGGCTTTCAGCGTAACCGCCAGAACCAGCATCGCCAGCACGGCGTAGCAAAGAATTGCCGGGACGCGAAGCAAATCCGGCGCGCGCGTCAGAACCAGAAGCTGCACGTCGTCCATCGTAGGCGAGCGATTGGAAAGCAGAATCGCATATGGGACGAGCGCGGCAAAGCAGCCCGCGCCGAGCGCGAGGAACCATTTAAAATCCTTCTGCCAGCCTTCGGGGCGCGCGACCAGCCAGATGAGCGCGACGCACGCCAGCCACGCCGCCGCCGTCGTCCACGTGTAGAAATACGAAAACACCGTAAAAGCGAAACACAGGGCAGCCAGAACGCAGTAAACAATGCGTTTACGCACGGCTTCGCTCGTCGCCAGCAGCCAGACCGAGGCGCACATCGCAAAGAAAACCGGAAACGGAACGGCGGGCACGTATCGCCTGAAACCGGGGAAATACGGATATGAAAAACCGCCTCGAAAAAGCTCGTTGAACGCGCCTTCGCCAGCCGCCAGCGTGCCGCCGCACAGGATAATCAGCGTCCCCGTCAGCGCAAAAAGCGAATCGTCCGTGATGCGTCCGACCAGCCAGAAACAAGCCAGAGCCGTCAGAAAAGCGGCGATTCCGCCCTCCAGCCACATCGCCGTCGGCGCGGAAATCCCGAAGGCGCGCGCGGGCAGCGCAATCGCGTAAGGCGCGGCAAATTGGATCGAGAAAAGCGATTCCTGCTGTTTAAGTTCCGGCGTATCGTCGCGTCCGGTGTAAGGGTCGTTGCGGCGCGGTCTGCCGTCAATCAGCGCGCGCAGGTAAGCGGCGTAAGCCACTTCGTCGATGTCGTTGTAGGCATAATGCCCCTGCCATTCGCCGCCGCGCACATACCACAATTTCAGCTGCGGATACATCCCGCAGACGAGCAGAACGATGCCCGCCAGAATCCCGAATCGCCACTTCACATTTACCATTTATCATTTACCATTGAACATTTTTCATCAGCACGAGGTCGCCGGTCGAAGCCGTAAAATTCAATTTATCATTTACCATTGAACATTTTTCAGCGAACATTTACCATTGAACGAACAGCAAGTAATAAATGATAAATGATAAACGGTAAATGTAAAGATGAGCTTAAAAGACAGAATTATCAGCGATTTGACCGCCGCGATGAAGGCGAAGGACGCCGACCGGCTTTCGGTTTTGCGAATGGTGAAATCGAATTTAATGAATCGCCAGATTGAAAAAGGCGGCGAATTGACGGACGAGGAAATTACCAAAGCACTGCAGAGTCTGGTCAAACAGAGAAAAGATTCCATCGAGCAGTACACGGTCGCCGGGCGCGCCGAGCTTGCCGAAAAGGAGCAGGCGGAAGTCAGAGTGATTGAAGAATACCTGCCGCAGTCGGCAAGCAGGGAAGAAATCGAAGCGGCGGTAGCGGCGGCGGTTTCCGAAACCGGAGCATCGTCGATGAAGGAAATGGGCGCGGTGATGAAAGCCGCGCTTGCAAAACTTCAAGGCAAAACCGCTGACGGCAGATTAGTCAGCGAAACGGTGAAGGCTAAACTTCAAGGTCAATAGCGTTTTAGCTAAAAAAACCAGCCACGAAAGAACGCGAAAAGGCACGAAAGAAGAATTAACACGGATAACGGCGATAGACAGGGATAAATAAAAATCATTTTCTTATTATCCCTGTCTATCGCCGTTATCCGTGTATTTTTTCTTTTCCGTGCTCTTTCGTGCCCTTTCGCGGCTAAAATCTTCCTAGCCGAAAATATTCCGCACCTTGTCGATAAACGATTCGTCGTTGAATTCGGTGTCTTCGACTTCGGCGAGCTTTTCCAGCAGCTTTCGCTGTTCTTTGGTCAGGCTCGTCGGCGTCACCAGCGACACGGCGACGAACAAGTCGCCTTTGCCGCGACCGCCGAGGTTGGGCATTCCGTGTCCTTTCAGCCGGAAGACGGTTCCGGTCTGCGTTCCGGCGGGAATTTTCAAAGCTTCCTCGCCGTCCAGAGTCTTCACATTAATTTCCGCTCCGAGTGCGGCTTGAGCGAATGAAATCGGCGCCGAGGCATAGAGATTCGCGCCCTGCCGCTCAAAAAGCTCGTGTTCCCTGACGTGAATCACGACGAACAAATCGCCCTGCATTCCGCCGTTCGTCCCGGCTTCGCCTTCGCCCGAAACGCGCAGGCGCGAGCCGGTTTCGACGCCCGCCGGAATCCTGATTTCCAGCGTTTTTTCCTTTTCGACGCGCCCCGCGCCGTGACATTTTTTACAGGGAGTTTTGATGATTTTTCCAGTGCCGCGACAGTTCGAGCAGGTTCGCATCACGGAAAAGAAGCCTTGCTGATAGCGAACCTGACCGCTGCCCTGGCAGGTAATGCAGGCTTCGGGCTGAGTTCCCTTCTCCGCGCCTTTGCCGTCGCATTCCTCGCATTTTTCCAGACGCGGAATGTGCAGCTTTTCCTCTTTTCCGGCGGCGGCTTCTTCCAGAGTGATTTCCAAATCGTAGCGCAAATCCGCGCCGCGCTGCGCCGTCGTGCGCCGCCCACGCGAGCCGCCGAACATATCGCCGAACCCGAAAAGGTCGAAAATATCTTCGATATTGCCGGAAAATCCAGCGCCGCCCGCGCCGCCGAAGCCTGCGCCCGAACCGACGCCCGAATGACCGAAACGGTCGTAAGCCGCGCGCTTCTGCGCGTCGGACAAAACCGAATACGCTTCAGCCGCTTCCTTAAATTTCTCTTCCGCTTCGACGTTGTCAGGATTTTTGTCAGGGTGATACTGAATCGCCAGCTTGCGATAGGCGGTTTTAATTTCCGCATCGGTGGCGGTGCGCGAAATGCCTAAAATTTCGTAATAATCTCTTTTGCTCATAAGTTGGTTGTCAGTGGTTCGTCGTTCGCTGCCGGTTGAATACAAACTATGTTCTTAGTTTTTGCCCGACCGGCAACGAACAACGAACGACGAACCACTAACTAATAAATGATAACGCCAGCCCAAACAAACGAATGAACCGGCGTTTTTTAATTTTGCGATAAGATGCGATTTTCTTCAAGCGAGTTGCGACAAAGAAAGGCTGAAGGCTAAGGCTGAAAGGTTAGATTCATTGTTTTACTTTCGCCTTTCGCCCTTAGCCTTCAGCCTTTTTTAGACCGCCGCCATCAGCAGCATCGTCAGTTGATTGGCGGCTTGTTCGACTTTTATCAATGTCCGCTCAATTTCGTCGAGGTCGCCGGTTTCCAGAACGGCTTCGGCGTCGTTTAAAACGGCGTTGATTTCCTGCTGCTGTTCGGCGGAGAGCGTGCGGGCAAATTCCGAGAGCGACTTTTGCGTGTTTTTAATCAGCGTGTCGAGCCGGTTGCGCTGCAAAATCAACTGTTTCGAGAGGCGGTCTGTTTCGGTCGAGGTTTCCGCTTCCATAATCAGGCGGTCGATTTCTTCCGGCGAAAGTCCCGAAGAAGGCGTAATCTGCATCGCCTGTTCGAGCCCGGTCATTTTGTCGAGCGCCGAGACGTTGACGATGCCGTTGGCGTCAATCTCGAACGAAACGTCAATCTGCGGAACGCCGCGCGGCGCGGGCGGAATGCCGACCAGCTCGAATTTGCCCAGACTGCGGTTTGCGCTGGCGATTTCGCGCTCGCCCTGCAGGATGTGAATCTCGACCGATTGCTGGTTGTCCACGAC
>JALZHR010000102.1 GCA_030860665.1 Acidobacteriota bacterium | reverse complement strand
GATAAAAGCCGGGGAAATCAAAGGCGATCTGGTCGACGTCATCGGTCAGGCGCTCGGCGGCGTCGCCGGAACGCTGACGATGCCCGCCGAGCTTATCTACCGCACCGATTGGGTTGCGACCGCCGCTCTGAACGTTCCCGTGACCGATTGGGAAGAATGCGAGCGCGGCTGGAGCGGCTCGATTTCGATTACGCGCCGCCGCACCGAATCGTGGCGGCAGGACGGCGAAAAGCAGGGCGTCAGAACCACGACCGCTTCAGCCAGCACTCTGAGAAGGTATGAATACACCGGCACGGTCAACATCCAGAACGCCCTCTCGGAATCTTCCGGCGGCGTCAACGCGCTCAACAAGCCGGTCGCGGTCGGCTCCATCCGTTTCAAAGGCGAATCCAGCGCGACGAGCGAAACCATCTGGGAAGGCGAAAAAACGTCCTATTATCACGACAGCTGCGGGCAGAGGTCGACAAAACGCGTGCTTTACACGAAAGACCGCGACGAGCTGAAAGGCACGGCGCAGTCAATCGCCGAAGGCAGCCTGTCGCTCGATTTAATCGGGAACGCATACAGAATCCAGGTCACGATTCCGGAAATGCCCGGCAAGATGACGAGGACAAACATTCGTCGCCCGTCCGGCTATTGCACCGCGAAGGACAACGAGCCGCAGGACAGCGAAACCGGCTGGTCGCAGGAAATCGAAAGAATGCCGATTGAAGTGAACGACGGCGTGCTCGACCCGAAAAACCCCGACCTCATCGAAGGCAGCCGCTCCTACACCGACAGCAACGGCGACGAGGTGGAAATTCGCTGGTCGCTGCGCCACTGCCGCTAAAATTTTCAGAAGCTTTCATCATTGCAGCCTCCGATTTTCGAGGCGACTCGCGCGGGTCGCCTCTTTTTTGTAGTGAAATAGTTTACGCGCCTGATGAAGCAGGTATGCAAAATTGAAGAAATGAGAGACAAGGAAACAAGAGATACCGAAAAGACAACCCGCTTTTCTTAATCTTGCGCCTTTCGCCCTTCGCCTTTACCCTTCAAAAAGATACGTTTCGGCGGCGTTTTACGCCTTAACAAATAAAGAGCGGCGAAAATCCGTCTCTAGCTCAAAATTTTTTGCGGAAATTGTTATGACCATCAAATCGCTCGCAATCACAATCTTTATCGCTCTGGCGGCAATAATCCTGACCGCCGCCCCGACGCCCGCGCAGGAAACGGTCGCGCCGCCGAACAATAGTTCCGAATCTCAGGCGGAAGCGCCGCTGCCGGAAAATTCGATGGCAATCAGAATCGGCATCGTGCTGCCGAAAGCGAATTTTTTCGAGGACGGCGTGAACAGCTCGCAAATCGCGGCGAGCATCCGCGAAATAATCGGCAGCCGCTTTAGCGGAAGCGGCATCGAGATAATCGCGCTCGACGCCCGCCTGCCGCAGGCAATCGCCGCCGAAGCCGGAGAGAAAAACTGTTTTTATATTCTGCAAACCACAATTTCGAGAAAGCGCAGCGGCGCGCGGCTTAATTCCCTGCCGCTGAACGCGGGAGCGGCGCAGCAGCAGCAGCAGCAGGCGACGGTGCTTTACAAGGCGTCGGATTTGGCTTCGACGACGAAAGCGAAAGACGAATTTACTTTTGAATACAGCCTGATTTCGACCGACGACAATTCGGTCAAAGCGAAAAACTCCTTCAAAACAAAGGCGAAAGCCGACGGCGAGGACGTTCTCTCGCCGGTCATTGAAAATATATTGAAGGCGGTTCTGGCGGCGGCAAAATAAATAAAGCTTCAAACGACGGAAGAAAACGCTCGGAAGGCGAAGGAAGAAGGCGAGGATGAAAACTTTTCGCCTTCTTTTATTTTAATACCGGTTTGCGATAAACAATGAACCGGGAAAGCGCGGCGGCTAAGTCTAAATTGTTAATTCTGAATTATTTCGGAAATATTCCGGTTAATTCGGAGACTTTTTCCAAATCAATTTAGAATTTAGAATTTGCCTGATTCCCGTTTGATTGTTCGGTTTTCCTTTTCCCGAAGGCTTTGTTTTCGAGGGAATTTCGTCTTTTTTTATTTTACGGCTTTTCGATTGCCGGAATTTTCATTCTTCGCAGTAAATCGCGATAGCGCGCGTCGTCGCGAATTGAATCGAGCATCGGCTCGGTCGCCAGCCAGAGCAGCCACGGGTCGAATTCGGCTTGCGCTTTTTCAAAATAATCGAAAGCCTCGTCAAGCTCGCCGAGCGCGGCGTGCGCCATCGCCAGAAAATACGGCTTGACATACGCTTCGGCGGCGAGCGCCTGCATTTCGCGCAAAACAGAGCGCGCGTCTTCGCGTCGTCCCGCGGCGACATACGCAAAACAGAGCGCATATTTCGGCAGCCCGGATTGCGGTATCATCGCCGCGAATTTTTCCAGCGCGGCAACTGATTCTTCGGCTCGTCCGAGCGCCCATAAATTGATGCCCGCCTGCGCGTAGCCCTGCGGGTAATTCGGGTCTAAGTCTATAACTTCCCTGCCTTTGGCGAGCGACAGCTCGTGGCGGCGGGCTTGATACGTCGTCCACGCAACCAGCGTTTTCGTGCGCAGCGAAAGCGGGTCAAGCCGCTCGGCGAGCAGAATCTCCTCGACGCCGCGCTCGAGTCTTCGCGTTCCGACCAGCAAGGCGGCATACCACTCGTGCGCGTTCGGATAATTCGGATTCAGCTCGAAGGCGCGGTGATAAATCCGCTCGGCTTCATTCCATTCCTGCTTGTTCTGCGTGTGCAAGCCGAGCGCGGCGTAGGCTTCGCCCAGACGGTCGTCAAGCCGGATGGCGCGCCGCGCGGCGGCTTCGGCTTTCTCCAGCGCGACGCGCGACGGCATTATGCCGTAGATGTTCGCCCAGGTGTAGAAATCCGCCAGCCCGACGTAAGCGAGCGCGTAATTCGGGTCGAGGCTGATGGCTTTCTGAAACGCGTCGAGGGCTTTGATTAAGCTGTCGGGCGTGAATTGATTCCAGTGAAAGCGCCCGCGCAGGTAGGCTTCGTAGGCTGCGGCATCGTTCGTCCCGCGTTTTTCGAGCTGGCGGCGTTCTTCGCCCGTCAATTGCGGAATCAGCGATTGCGCGACTTTTTCGGAAATCGAATCTTCCAGCTCCAGAACGTCAGACGATTTTTCGTCAAAGCTCTCCGCCCAGACGGTCGCATTTTCCCGGACGCTTAAAAGCTGCACGGTTACGCGGATGCGCTCGCCGCTGCGCCGGATGCTGCCATCCAGAACGTAATCGACCGCCAGCTTCTGCCCCGCCTCGAACGGGTCGGCTTGCGTATCGGCAGCCGCGTATTGCAGAACGGAGCTGGTCGGGCGCATCACGAAACGGCGCACGTTTGAAAGCCGCGTAATCAGCGCATCGGTCAAGCCGATGCCGAGATATTCGTCTTCGCCCGCGCCGCCGGTCGCCGCGCCGAATAATTTCAGCGGCAGCACGGCGATTGATTTCGCGCCGCCCGTGTCGGAACGGACAGTTTTAAATTCTTCCTGCGCCTGTGACGCTGGCGGCGACTGTGGCGGCGGAGCTAAAGGATTTCCGGCGCGCCGCAGCAAATCATCGAAACGCGCGTCGTCGCGCAAAACGTCGAATTGCGGGTCTACGCCGAGCCAGTTCAGCCAAGCGTCGCGCGTCACCAGCGATTTTTCGAGGTTCTCGAAAGCCCTGTCCTTATCGCCCAGGGCGCAGTAAACCAGCGCGAGCATATATTCGGAGACGAAGCGCGTGCGGGAAATCTCGTCGAGCCGCGCCAGAAGTTTTTCGGCTTTTTCGCGCTCGCCAGCCGCGGCGTAGGCAGCCGCCGCCTGGGTTAAATAAAACGGGTTTTCGCCCGTCAGCTGAACGGATTTTTCGGCGTAGCGGACGCTTTCTTCATATTGCCCGGTTTGCCGCAGAACCCAGCTCAAGGTCTGCAAGCCCCAGGCGTAATTCGGCTCGTTTTCGAGCATTTTCCGGTGGACCGCGATTGATTCGTTGAAACGGCGCGCGTGATACAAAACCCACGCTTGCAGGTGCAGGCTCAGAATCGAATCCGGGTCGAGTTCAAGCACGCGGCTTATTTCGTCGAGCGCCTCGTCGAAACGCCCGCGTTGCGAGAGAACCGTGTTCAGCCAGCTATGCGCCGTGACCGAATTCGGGTTTAGCTCGATGGCGCGGCGCAGATGTTTTTCCGCCGCCTGCCAATCCCAGTTATAGGTAATCTCGACGAACCCGAGAACGGCGTGACCTTCGGCGAGATTCGGGTCGAGCGCGACCGCCTTTTCCGCCGCTTCGCGCGCCGGCTTTGCGCCTTCGGCAAACGGGATGACGCAGTGAATGCCGAGAAAAATGTAATATTCGGTCATCGCCGCATAAGCTAAGGCGTAGTTCGGGTCAAGCTCCACGGCGCGGCGATAGAACTGAATCGCGCGGGCGAAACCTTCCTCGCTGTGCAGATTCCAGT
>JALZHR010000101.1 GCA_030860665.1 Acidobacteriota bacterium | reverse complement strand
CTTGACGGACGTGCGCTCGATGGAGGAAAGCATCCGGCGAAAAGACCGTCTGGCGGCGGTCGGTCGCGTGGCGGCGGGCTTGGCGCACGAGATTCGCAACCCGCTCGGGGCGATGCGCGGCGCGATTCAGGTTCTGCAATCGCAGACGCCGCCCGACACGGCGCAGGCGAGCCTGATGGAAATCATTTTGCGCGAGTCAGACCGTTTGAACAAAATCATCACCAATTTTCTGACCTACGCCCGCCCGCGCGTCAATAATTTTTCGGAAATCGACGTGCGCGAGGCGATTCAGGATACCTTTACGCTTTTAAAACACAGCCCCGACGTGCGCGACAGTCACGCCTTTGAGTTTCGCGCGCCGGAAAATCCCGTGCTGATTTCGGCTGACCCGACGCAGCTCAAACAAATCTTCTGGAATCTGGCGCGAAACTCGCTGAACGCGATGCGCGACGGCGGAAAGCTGTCGGTCGAGCTGGTCAATCTGCCCGGCAGCCGCGTACAGATTATCTTTGCCGACACCGGCTGCGGAATGTCGCCCGAGCAGGTCGAGCGGCTGTTCGAGCCGTTTTCCGATTCGACGACCGGCGGAACGGGTCTCGGGCTTTCAATCGTTTACCAAATCGTCCGCGACCACAACGGCACGATAAACGTCCGCAGCCGCGAAAACGACGGCACGACCATCACGGTCGAGCTGCCCTGCGAATTTCGCGGCGGAAACGGCGCGACCGAGACGGAAAACGGCGAAGCGGCAACGATGCCGTCGCGCCTCGAAGGCTTTCTGACCGTGAAATCGAACGAGAGAAATTAAGGCGACGCAAAGCGCCGGGACAATTACACCGCAGAGACGCGGAGACGCGGAGAGTATGAAACCACAGATAAACACAAACGTCACTGATAAAAATGAATTTTATCCCGTGCATCCGGTCTATCAAGCCGCGAAGCTTGCTTTGAATTTTCCTCCGCGTCTCTGCGTCTCTGCGGTGTAATTCTCTTTTAAAAAATTATTCTTGAAAATTTACAAGGTTTTCTGTGAAAATAGATGCGGCTAAAACTTTCGGCTATCCATCATTTTCTATTCCCGCTTACTTTTAAAATTAAAAATTTCCGATGTCAAAATTACTGATTGTTGATGACGAACAAAGTTACAGGCAGCTTTTAAGCCTCGTTTTCGAGCACGAAGGGTACAGCGTCCGCACGGCGACCAACGGGCTTGAGGCTTTGGAAAAGCTTCAGACCGAACCGGCTGAAGTGATTATCTCGGACGTGAAAATGCCGGATATGGACGGCATCGAGATGCTGCGCGCCGTGCGCGAGGTTTTGCCCGACATCGGCGTCGTGATGATGACCGCCTTCGCCTCGGTCGAGACGGCGCGCGAAGCCTTCAAGCTCGGCGCGGACGATTTTATCCAGAAGCCTTTCGACGTCGAAGAACTGAAATTAATCGTCAAAAAGACGCTCGACAAACAGGCTTTGATAGTCGAAAACCGCGCCTTCAAACGCGCCCAGCGCGAGCGCGGCAGCATCAGGAACATCATCGGTCATTCCGACAAGATGCAGGCGGTTTACCAGATGATTGAAACCGTCGCCGAGGTGCAATCGACCGTTTTGATAACGGGCGAATCGGGCACGGGAAAAGAGCTTGTGGCGCGAGCGATTCACGACCTCAGCCCGCGCGCCGAAAAGCCTTTTATCTCGATAAACTGCGGCGCGTTTACCGAAACCTTGCTCGAAAGCGAGCTGTTCGGCTATATGAAAGGCTCGTTTACGGGCGCGAACGCCAACCGCAAGGGGCTTTTTGAAGCTGCCAATCGCGGCACGATTTTTCTGGACGAAATCGGCGAGATGTCGCCCGCGATGCAGGTCAAGCTGCTGCGCGTGCTTCAGGAACGCCGCGTTCGCCCGGTCGGCGCGCACGACGAGCTCCCGATTGACACGCGCGTCATCGCCGCGACCAACCGCGATTTAAAGGCGATGACCGCCGACGGCAGCTTTCGCGAAGACCTTTTTTACCGTATCTCGGTCATCCCTATTTCCCTGCCGCCGCTCAGAGAGCGCCGCGAGGATATTTCGTCGCTGGTCAGCCATTTTATTAAGAAATACTGCGACCAGACGGGCAGAAACCTGACCATCAGCGAGCGCGCCGAGCAGATTCTGGAAAATTACACCTGGCACGGCAACGTCCGCGAGCTGGAACACACGATTGAGCGCGCCGTCGCGCTGGAGAGAACCGACACCATCCAGCCCGAACGCCTGCCCGAACACATCACCAACTACAACCCGGAACGCATCAAAGCCGAATTCGATTTGCCGGACGAGGGCATCAATCTCGTCACGCATCTGGATAATCTGGAAAAAACTTACGTTCTGGAAGCCCTGAAAAGAACCGGCGGAAACCAGACGCGCGCCGCCGAGCTTCTGCAAATGCAGGTGCGTTCATTGCGACATCTGCTCGACAAACACAGCATCCGCACGCTCTCAGCCCAAATGCGCGGCGCAGGCGAATAGATTTAACTGAGAACTGAGAACTGAGAACTGGAAGCGGAGACTATTTCCCTTTCAGTTCTCAGTTTGTTTTATAGCCTCTTATAGCCGATTTCATCGAAACGAAATTCGCGTAGAATTTGTAGGGGCAGGTATTGTGCCTGCCCCAAGCGTCCGCAAGGACGCTAATCAATCCGGATTAAATTCAATATTGATTTTACTTAATCGTTTATTCGCTCTCGCTTCACGCGGGCAGGGACAAGACCTGCCCCTACATTTGTCTTTCTTTTTATTGAAATTTGCTTTAGTTCCGAGTTTGATTTATAAACCATCAGTTCTCAGTTCTCAGTTCTCAGTTCTCACCTAAAGTCTGACATTTTTCGTCACCCGGCGAATGCCAAATACTGTTATTTAACACTTTTGGTAAGGCTTTTTTTCGGTTACGTCAAATTGACCGACCGCCGTAAACCGTGTATATACAAGGTTTTTTCGCATTTTCCAGGCTTCTTTCCATTTGGCACGGAGATTGTGTTAGAGAGCAGTGCCTGAGACAAGGTAGTAAAAACTAAGACCAAAGAATTTTCCAAGGAGAATGTGAATTAAATGAAAACGAACCAAAAAGGCTTCTCGCTTATCGAACTTTTAATCGTTGTGGTTATCATCGGCATCATCGCCGCCATCGCTATTCCTAACCTGCTTGCTTCGCGTCGCGCGGCTAACGAAGCTTCGGCGGTTTCCAGCCTGCGCACGCTTTCCGGCGCTCAGGCAACTTATCAGACGACGCTCGGACAGGGCGACTACGGAACGCTTGCCCAGTTGAACACGGGCGGCTTGGTTGACTCGGTGTTAGCTAACGGAAACAAGAGCGGTTATACTTATACCGTCACGGTGACCGCGCGCACCAACACCCAGCCTGCGGTTTATGATGCGACGGCTGTTCCGCAGCAGTTCGGTTCGGGAATCAGCGGCACCGGCACCCGTTATTTCTACACGAATGAATCGGGCGTCATCTACAGCAGCGCGACCTCGGGTCAGATTCCTGCGGCGACCAGCTCGTCGAACCGCACGGTCGTCAACGGCTCGCCGATCAATCCGTAATCACCACTTAACCCGAATTTAGCTTAGGACACAAGCAGAATAAGCCTCAAAACTTATTCTGCTTGTTCTGCATAAAAAAAGCGGTTTGGAAACTTATGAAAATGCAAAGCGCAAAAACAGGAATCTTCTTTCGTTTTGCGCTTTGCATTTTGAATTTTGCATTTTTCATCTATGCTTAATCATTCTTTCGCCGATAGATTCAGCCCCTCTAATCTGTGGATAGCCGCGCTCTGGTTTTCCCTGCTTCTGATTCCGCTGCTCAGAATCATTCCCAATCCGGCGAGCGTCACCGGAAATCCGTGGAAAGTCGAATTGTTCGCCGCGTTTTTTCTCTGTCTCGCGGTGTTCTGGGCTTTGCTGAAAAAAATCCGCCTCGAAATAAATCTGCCGGTTCTCATACCGTTTCTGTTATTTATCGCGTGGAGCGGAATTTCCTTTTTCTGGGCGGAAAGCGCGCAGGCGGTCGCGCATCACACGCTGGTCTGGACGGGCTATCTGCTCTTTTATTGTTTTTTTCTGCATCTTTTAAAATCGCAGCCGAGCCGAAAGGCTCTGCTCGGCGCTCTTTCGGTCGGCTTTCTGATAATCGCTTTCTCGTGTTTCATCGATTCGGTGACGATTGTCGACTTCGCCGAGGACGAAGGACATTTCCGCACGCGCTACGCTCGCTACGCCGAAGTTCTGGCGATGCTCGCGCCGCTGTTCTGGGC
>JALZHR010000065.1 GCA_030860665.1 Acidobacteriota bacterium | reverse complement strand
CTCCTGCTGTAGCATCTGCCCGGCAGCGCGCGAATCAGGTCTCGCATCTCCAAGCCGAGCAGAACGCCGGACAAATCGCCGACCTTCAAGCCGCTCGATTCAACCAGAATATCGAAATGTGTCGCTTCGTCAGCCGCCAGCAGACTGTAAATCTTACTTTCCGTTTCGGTTAAATCGGCTGGTAAAAGCTCTTGCTGCTGCTGCTGCTGCTGCCGACCTGCATTGTCCTTTGAATTTTTTTCAATCACGGGCGGAAGAATTTCCGAAGCGATTTCGGCGGGCAGCTCCGAAACGACGTCCTGCCATTGCTGAACGAGCTTTGCGCCGTCTTTTATCAGGTAATTCGTGCCGAAGGAATTGCGCGAGGTGATGTTTCCCGGCACGGCGAAAACTTCTCGGTTCTGTTCCATCGCCAGCCGCGCCGTTATCAGCGAGCCGCTGCGCTCGGACGCTTCGACTATAAGGACGCCGAGGCTCAAGCCGGAAATTATCCGGTTGCGATACGGGAAATTGTCTTTGAGCGGCGGCGTGCCCAGAGGAAACTGCGAGACGATTGCGCCGCCCGCGTCCAGAATCCGCTCGACCAGTTTGGCGTTTTCCTTCGGGTAAACGTTGTCGATGCCCGTTCCGAGCACGGCGATGGTTTTTCCTTTCGCTTCGACCGCGGCTCGGTGCGCTGCCGAGTCGATGCCGCGCGCCAAGCCCGAAACGATGCAGATTCCCTTTTCCGCCAAATCGCGCGAGAGCATCGCGGCGGCGTTTTCGCCGTAAGTCGAGCAGCGACGCGAGCCGACGACCGCCACGCACGGCGCGTCGAAACACGCCTGCCATTCGCCTCTAACGTAGAGCGTTATCGGCGGGTCGGCGATTTCGCGCAGTAAATAAGGATAACTGCCGTCGTCCAGAATCAGGACGTCGCCGCCGAGCGAGCGGACTTTCTGCAATTCTTCTTCCGCTTTTTCGTGAAATTCCCGCCTGACGATGCTTTGAACGGTTTCGGGTTTGAGTCTTAAAGATTCCAGCTCGTTGCGCGTCGCGTGAAAAACGTTTTCGGCTGAACCGAATTTTTCCAGCAGCTTCGTCGCCGCGCGAGGTCCGACGAATGGAGTCATATTGAGAGAAATCCACTCTTTCATATTGATTCGGGATTCGGGATTTGGGATTTGAATTTTAGCTGACGGCAAATCCGCAATCCCAAATCCCAAATCCGAAATCGTTTTGGCGGAGGCGTGTCGGAGTCGAACCGACCTGAGCCTGCTCTCACAGTCTCACAAACGGTTTTGAAGACCGCGCCGTTCACCGGAACAGATGCGCCTCCGCATTTAGAAAGTCAGGAATTAAAACTAAGCTTTTAAGTGAAAATCTGTCAAGTCAATTTTTTATCTCGTATTTGATGACGAACGGGCGCGCGGCGACGAACAGCTCGCCCTTGTCGCTGAAAATCATCCCGAAAGCCTGATACGTCGAAAACGAATCAATCGCTTTGCCGTCGGCGTCGAAAACGTAAATGCGGCTCGTGTCGCTGACGAAAACGCGACCTTTCGGGTCAATCGCAATCGAGTTCGGCGAGTTGGAATTGCTCTTAAAGCGATTCAGAAATTTTCCGTCCGGCGAGAATTTGCAGACGTCGCCGTTCTGTTCGTCGAGTGCGTAGATGACGCCGTTGCCGTCGACGGCGACCTGCGCGAAACCGAAAACCGCGTTGGCGCGCTCCGCCGCGTCTTTAAATTCCTGAACCGGCTTCAGACTGCCGTCCAGAATGACGAACCCTTCGCGCAACGAAACGACGAGGCGACCGTCGAGCGTCAGCGCCATTCCCTGAGGGTAAACCCGGTCGTTCTTTTGCAGAAGTTTTCCCGTTTCGGCTTCAAACGTCTGGATGCCGGTACTTTTCTGAAGATATAAATTTCCTTTGCGGTCAACCGCCATCGCGTGCAGAACCATTTCCGGGTCGCTCGTCCACTGCGTCACAAATTGCCCGGCGGCGTCGAAAACCTGAATCCTTCCGCCCGTATAATCGGCGCTGTAAATCCGGCTGCCGTCCGGCTTGACGGCGATGGCGCGGTTATCCGTGAACATTCCCGCGCCGACGCCTTCGCCGCCGAACTTTAAGGCTTCCCTGGCAAACTGCGATTCCTGCGCGCCGCCGCTGCTGCTGCTGCTGCTGCTGTTGCCGGTCGTTTTTGAAACCGGCGGGGAAAGCGGCGCAATCTGCGCCTGCTGGCGTTTATCAATCGCGCTCGTGATTAGCCAGATGGCGGCGAGCGTGACGCCGAAAATCAAAATAATGCTGATGATAATCGTCGCGATAAAAGAACCGCCGACGACTTTTGCCGTTTTGACGACCGCATCTTTATTCACGCTCTGCTGCGTGTAGCTTTGAAAATTGACGTTGCGGAAATTGACGCTTTCGCCGCGTTCCAGCCGCTCGACCGCATCTTTCGCGTCGGCTAAGCCGACGCCGAAAGTTTCGCGATAAAGCTTGATGGCGGCGATTTTATTGCCCGCGCGCGCGAGGTGCAAAACTTCTTTCAGCTTTTGCGCCTGACCTAAAAGCTCGCCGAAGCCGAAAGACGTTTCGTTTCTGACGTCGCTCGACGGCGACATTATCACTTTGCTTCCGCAGAATTCGCAGGTTTCGACCCGGTCGCCGTCAAATTCCAAAGGCGCGGAACACGACGGGCATTTGATTATTTGAAGCATATATTTAACAGTCGCGAGTCAAG
>JALZHR010000046.1 GCA_030860665.1 Acidobacteriota bacterium | reverse complement strand
TCGTGTTGTCGGCTGACGGCAAAACGGCTTTCGTCGCCAATTACGGCGCGCAGAAGCCGGGCAGCTCGCTGTCGGTGGTTGATTTGGAAGCGAAAAAAGAAATTCGCCGCGTCGATTTGACGCCGCTCACGCGCCCGCACGGATTAGTCGAAGTAGGCGGAAAAATATATTTCACGTCGGAGACCAGCCGCAATATCGGGCGTTACGACCCAGCAACGAATCGTGTGGATTGGCTGATGGGAACCGGACAGAACGGCTCGCACATGATTGTCGTGACGCCCGACCAGAAACGAATGTACACGGCAAACATCGGCTCGGATTCGGTGACGGCTTTCGAGTTTCAGAACGTGCCGCCCGCTCAATCTAAAATCACGCACATCGCCGTCGGCAAACAGCCCGAAGCGATTGACGTTTCGCCTGACGGCAAAGAAGTCTGGGTCGGTCTGAACGCCGAGGGCGCAATCGACGTCGTGGACACGGCGACTAATAAATTCAAGGAAAAAATCAAGCTCGGCGAGCGCCCGTATCGCGTCCGCTTTACGCCCGACGGTCGATACGTCGTCGCCACGATGCCCGTCACGAAAGAGCTTATCGTGATTGACGCCGCGACGCGCAAGGAGATAAGGCGAATGAAGCTGGAAAGCGTTCCGCTCGGAATCGTTTTTTCAAAAGACGCGCGTCTTGCTTTCATTTCCGCCGTCGAGCAGGACTGGATTTTGAAAATCGATTTGGAAAAATACGAAGTGCTCGGCAAAGTCGCGGGCGGACAAGCGCCGGACGGCGTCGCGCTGGGCGGAATGTAAGGAATTCAAATGACTTCGGATTATAAAAAATTGCCCGCGAAAAACGAGAAAAACGCGAAACTGTTTATTTTTTAACCGATTCATACCAACTTAATTCATAAACAATATTCATTCCGGGCGTCTTTCAAGGCTTTCGCGGGCAAACGCTTTCAGCAGCAAAAGGAAAATATTCAGTAAGTAAAATATTCAGTAAGAAAAGCATTCAGTGAGGAAATAATGAAAAATTTTTTAGCCCTTATTTTAATTTTATTCGTTCTGGCGGGCGCGCCGCTGCAAACGGCGGTCGCGCAGACCAGAGCCAAAAACAGCGGAAATAAAACAAATTCTTCGACAACGGCGACCGTCACCGCGCCCAGATTCGGCAACACGGACGGCATCACGGCGCAGCAGATGAAAGATTACCTGACCTTTATCGCCTCGGACGAGCTGGAAGGACGCGACACGCCCTCGCGCGGGCTCGACATCGCGGCGATGTATATCGCCTCGCATCTCGCCAAATGGGGAATCAAACCGGCGGGCGACGGCGGCAGCTATTTTCAGAAATTTCCGCTGCGCCGCGTCAAAATCGACGCGCAGAACACGCGGCTCGAATTAAACAATCAGTCTTTCGTTTACGGCGAAGATTTTCTCGCCAATTTCACGCCGGGCAGCATCGCCGCGAGCGAAATCGTCTACGCCAGTCACGGCTGGGTTCTGAAATCGAAAAACATCAACCCGTATCAGGGCATCGACGTGCGCGACAAAATCGTCGTCGTGACGAACAATCTGCCGAAAGGCGTGACGTTTAACGATTTGCAGGGCAAACCGGGCGACGACTGGTTTTCGCCGCCGCTCTACGCGCAGGCAAACGGCGCGAAAGCCGTTATCTCTTTCGTCGGTTTCGGCGGTCTGTCGAACTGGAAGGGAAATCTCTGGACGCAGACCGAAAAGGGCGGCGTCGAATTCGGCAAGCCGCAGACGCAGATTACGATTCCGACCATTACCGCCGGCGCGCGTCTCATCGCCGCCTTGTTTCAGGGCGAAAAATCCAGCGGCGGAAACACGTTTAACAAAGCCATCGCGGGCGAGCCGGTCGATGCGTTCGCCTTAAATCCGAACAAGAAAATCAATCTGAGCGTCGCCGTCAAGACCGAAAATATTCATTCGCAAAACGTCGTCGGAATCCTGGAAGGCTCGGACCCGGTTTTGAAAAACGAATACGTCGCCATCGGCGCGCATTACGACCACGTCGGGATGAACCCGTTCGCGGCGGGCGCAGACAAAATCTGGAACGGTGCGGACGACGACGGCTCGGGAACGGTCGCCGTGCTGGCGATGGCGGAAGCCTTTTCAAAAGGCGCGCAGCGACCGAAACGCTCGATTCTTTTCATCTGGCACGCGGGCGAAGAAAAAGGCTTGTGGGGCAGCGAATATTACGCCGACAATCCGACCGTGCCGATTAATTCCATCATTGCGCAGCTCAACATCGATATGATTGGGCGCGCGCAGAAGCTCAACGAAGAAGTCAAACCGCGCAATAAAGAGCTGACCAAACAGGGCGAAGTTTATCTAATCGGCTCGAAGATGATGAGCACGGAGCTGGGCGAGCTGAGCGAATCGGTCAACAACTCGTTCTTAAAAATGAGTTTTAATTATCGCTACGACGACCCGAAAGACCCGCAGCAGTTTTTCTATCGCTCAGACCATTACAACTACGCGAAAAAAGGCATCCCGATTATTTTCTATATGGACGGCGACCACGAAGATTATCACCAGCCGTCGGATTCGGTCGAGAAAATAGATTTCGAGCAGATGGAGAAAATCGCCCGCACGATTTTCGCCACCGGCTGGGAACTGGCAAATCGCCCGGCGCGCCCGAAAGTCGACAAGCCGCTTTCGGCGCAGCAGATGGGAAATTAGCCGCAAACGACGAGGCGGCGAGCCCGCGCGCCGGGCAAAGGCGCAAACGATTGGATGCTGCTGTCGCAAAACAAAAATCCAGGTTGCGGCGCAGAAGGTTTTAAGAAGACGGAACGACGCTGATTTTTTCAGACATGCTTGGGTGAGCCGGAATTTCGATTCCGATTCATCGTCTTAAAAATCGGCTTCCCGATTCTTAAAAGAGAAGCCGCGGATTTATACAAATATATACACAGATAATTTACTCCTCTATCTGCAATAATACGTGTTCATCCGCGGCTTCGCATTTTTCCGAATATGAATAATTTAAACAGATTGTTTCTGATTGCGGCTCTGGTTTTATCGCTCGGCGCGGCTTCCGTTTCAGCGCAGGATGCGCCGACGAAAAAGACGATTGAAATCCCGGCTGCCGAGCCGCGCGCCGAAGACGTCGGCTCGATTGACGGCATCGTCAAGGCGTTTTACGAGGTGATTTCGGGCGGCGTCGGCGTTCCGCGCCAGTGGGCGCGCGATAAAACTTTATATATGCCTGACGTTCGTTTTGTCGGGATGAGCGAGAACAAGGGAAAACCGGTCGTCAATGTGATGAATCACCAGCAATACGTCGAAGGCTCAAACGATTTTTTCGTCAGGCAGGGCTTTGTCGAAAGAGAGATTCACCGCGTCGTGCGGAAATTCGGCAATATGGCGCAGGTTTTCAGCGCTTATGAGTATTCGACTTCCGGCAAACAGAAAATCAGCGGGCGAGGGCTTAACAGCATCCAGATGTTTTTTGACGGCAAACGCTGGTGGATTTCGTCAGTCACCTGGGAAGAAGAGCGCCCGAACAACCCGATTCCGAAGGAATTTTTACCGTAACGCAAAGGAATTTGAAACCACGGGTGAGAGCGAATAAACACAAAGAAATTAACACGGACAGCAGGGATGAACAGAGTTAATAAAATAATTTTTCTTTATCCGTGTTTATCCTGCTATTTCTGTTAATTTCTTCCTTTTTCGCAGGCAGAAAATACTAAATAAGGATGAATTATAAAATGAAAAAACTGGCACTTATCTTTTCGCTTATCGCAGTTTTCTCCGCGTCGGCGTCGGCTCAGGCTCAGAAAGCCGACGACGCAGCCGCCGCTTTAGGCACGGTCAACAAGCTGTTTGAAATGATGGCGGCGCACAAGCCCGCCGAAATCGTCGCGCTGCACACGCCCGAATCGCAGCTCGTCGCGATTTTCAAAAACAAGGAAGGAAAATCCAAAACGCAGGTTTTCACCGCGGACGCCTTTTCCAAAATGTTTGCCGAAAAACGCGGCGAAATCAAGGAAGATATGTACGCGCCGGAAACGAAAATCTACGGCGATTTGGCTCTGGTCTGGGGCAGATACGTTTTCTTTGTCAACGGCAAAATCCTGCACTGCGGCGTCAACGCCTTTCATCTGGTTCGCACCGACGCGGGCTGGAAAATCGCCAACTCTTCTTCGACTATGGAGCCGCAGGGCTGCACCGAACAGGAAAAGGCGATGAAAACCGGCACGCCCGCAGCTACTACAACGACCGGGCAGTAACCACTTTTAAACGAGCGTGAAAAATGAAACGAAAAGGAAAATGGATTCAGAAATGCGACGTCGACGATAAAAATCTGCCGATTCCGACGCAGATTGTCTCCAACGAGGAATTTGCGCCGCCCGCGCAGACCATCGGGCAGAAGCAGGTCGAGCAGCGGCTGCTGGAAATTGCGTCCGATACTTCAAAACGTCTCGGCATCAGCCGCCGCCGATTTCTCGCCACTTCGGGCGGAATGGCGGCGGCTTTTCTGGCGCTGAACTCGGTTTTCGGACGGTTTTTCGACGTCGACGAAAGCGAGCTTTTCGAGCCTTTGGCGACGGACGAAAAATTTCCGAAAAACCAGTTCATCTTCGACATTCACACGCATCACGTCGCCGCGAAAAAGATTATCCGTAATCCGCCGCTGCTGCGTTATCGCGAAGCGGGCGCGGCTTGGGGCAATAAAGATTTAGTGGGAAAGGAGCACAAATGGGAGGACCTATACTTAGCGAACTATATTAAGGAAATGTTTCTCGACAGCGACACCTCGATGGCGGTCATCACCGGGCTTCCGGCGAAAACGGACGCCGAAAACGTTCTGCCGCCCGCCGAGATGATTGAGACGCGCGCGGAAATCAACGGCTTGGCGAAATCGCGCCGCATCATCGCGCACGGGCTTTTCTCGCCCGATTTGGGCAAGCCGGATATGGAATCGATGCACCGCCAGTTCGAGAAGATGAAAATCGAGGCATGGAAAGGCTATCCGGGACAGCCGCTCGCCGATGGCAGCGTCGGCTGGTGGATGGACGACGAGAAGGTCGCTTACCCGGCTTACGAATACTCGCGCAAAATCGGCATTAAAAACATCTGCGTTCACAAGGGCTTGCCGCTTCCGGGCTGGGATTTGGAGCATTCCAGCCCGAAAGACGTCGAAAAGGCGGCGCGGGATTTCCCGGATTTGAATTTCCTGATTTATCACGCCGGATTCAAAGGCGTGCGGGACGCGATGGACGCCGTGCAGGACGGCTTCAAAACCAAAACAAATGTTCCGTGGGTTTCGGATTTGTGCGCGATGCGCAAGCGCAATCCGGAGATGAAGAACGTTTATATGGATTTGGGCACGACCTTCGGGATGACGGTCATCACCGAGCCGCTTTTGTGCGCGTTTATGCTCGGGCTGATGATTGACGCTTTCGGCGAAGACCACGTTTTATGGGGCACGGATTCGATATGGTGGGGCAGCCCGCAATGGCAAATCGAGGCGTTTCGCCGCCTGCAAATGCCCGAAGATTTGCAGAAGCGTTTTAAATTCAAGCCACTGACCGCCGCCGTCAAAGCGAAAATTCTCGGCTTGAATTCGGCGCGCGTTTACGGCATCGACGTCAAGGCGAAGATGAACGCGATACCGGGCGATTATATGACGAAGCTCAAGGAAAAATATCGCGCCGCCGGAGCGCAGCCGTCAAACACGCAATACGGCTGGATTTTCGGATAAGTTTTGAGTTTTGAATTTTGAATGATTCGTTTAATATAAAATCAAAATTCATAGTTCTTCCAAAAAAGTCAAAATTCAGAACTCAAAATTAATAATTTCTTTCAAGAGGTTAAAGATGAAAAATATATTATTCGTTTTTATTCTGATTTTATTCAGTTTCATAGCAATTCAGGCGCAAACGACGGTCGCCTTTGTCGGCGTGAACGTGATTCCGATGGACAAAGAGCGCGTTCTGGCGAATCAAACTGTGCTCGTCCGCGACGGCTTAATCGCGGAAATCGGCAAAAACGTAAAAATTCCGAAGGGCGCGCAGGTCATCGACGCGAAAGGGAAATACCTGATTCCGGGTCTGATTGATATGCACACGCATCTGCTTTCGGACGGCGAAGAATATCCCGATTCGATTGCCGAAGACGAATTGCGCGTGATGGTCGCCAACGGCGTGACGACGATTCGTTTTATGATAGGCACGCCGGAGCAGTTGATTCTGCGCGCGAAATCGGCGAGAGGCGAAATCGTCGCGCCGACGATTTACTCGGCAAGCCCGCATCTGACCGGGCGCGAGCAGGGAAATAATTTCGTCGTCAACACGGAGGAAGAAGCGCGCGAGGCGGTCAGAAAATCGAAACAGGCGGGCTACGATTTTATAAAAATAACGACTTTCATCAAACCGGAAGTTTACGAAGCCGCCGTCGACGAAGCCGCGAAACAAAACATCCGCGTCGTCGGTCACGCCGATGCGCGTTTTGTCGGACTGGAAAGGGCTTTGAAGGCGAAACAGCAAATCGAACATCTCGACGGTTATCTCGAAGCGGTTTTGGCGGACAACGCGCCGAGTAAAAATTCGGTTTCCGACCTTTACATCTACGACCCGAAAAATTGGGAAAGCATCGATTACGTGGACGAAAAAAAGATTGCCGAAGTGGCGAAACGAACCGTCGCGTCAAATCCATACGTGAACCCGACGCAGCATTTTATGAAAAACACTTTCGGTCTGCCGCGCAGCGAGGAATCGATACGCGCGCAGCCGGATTTTCGCTTTTATCCGAAAAAAGTGCAGGAGCAATGGATGAATTTCTACCGGCGCAGCCGTTTCATCAATCAGGTTTCGTATGAAAAACGCGCACGCTGGGTCGAAATCAGAAACAAAATCATCCGGGCGATTTACGACGCGGGCGGCAAAATTATGACCGGCTCGGACACGCCCGAATTTTTGTGGCTTTACGGCTTTACGATGCACCGCGAGATGAAGGCTTTGCAGGACGCCGGACTCTCGAATTACGCCGTGCTGGAAGCGGCGACGAAAAATCCTTCGATGTTTTTCGGCACGCTCGACAAAGTCGGAACGATTGAAAAAGGTAAGCGCGCCGATTTGGTTCTGCTCGACGCCAATCCTTTGGAAAATATCTCCAACACGGAGCGGCGCGCGGGCGTGATGCTGAAAGGAAAATATTACACGCAGGACGAGATGAACCGCTGGCTGGACGAAATCGCGCCGCGCATTTCCGCGTCGTTCATCGAAAAACCGACGCCGCAGCAGGAAGCGGCAGCCGTCGCCGACAAGCTGTTTGAAGCGATGCGGGCGAAAAACTACGAGGCGATTCGCGCTTTGTTTCTGCCGGAAGGACAGCTTGTCGCCGTCGACAAACCGCGCAGCGGCGAGGGAATTTCCAAAACGCGGATTTTTACCGCCGACGCTTTCGCCAAAATGATTTCGGAAGCCAAGGGCGCGGAGTTCATCGAAAAAATGCCGGAAAAGGACGTGAAAATCAACGGCGATTTCGCGCTCGTCACCGGGCGTTATACTTTTCACGTCGGCGAAAAATTTTCGCATTGCGGCGTCAATTCGTTTCATCTGGTGAAAACCGAAAGCGGCTGGAAAATCGCCAACGCCGCTTCGACGCTCGAATTCAACTGTCAATAAGGGCTGAGAACGGACGCCGATTTAAATGGATTGAAGAAAGTTCAAATCCGATTTCTTTGATTAAAGTCTAATTGCGAAAACGCCATTGCCGGTTTCTGAAGGCGCAGATTATTCCGGTCACAAAACAGGATTCGGCAATGTTTATGAATAGTAACAATTTGTTTGGAGAGTTCTTAATGATAAAACGATTGCTTGTAGGTTTTCAGATTCTTTCGCTGCTCTTTCTGGCTTCTGCCGCCGCTGTCGCTCAAAACGGTCAGTCTTCCCAATCTAATTCCCGGTCTGAACAAGTCACTCCCGAGGCGGACCACCATCAGCATCTGTTCAGCCCGTCTATGGCGCAGTTCGAGGGTATAAAGCCGGTCACTGCTCGAGATGTCATCGGGCTTTTGGACACAGCCGGTATAAAGCGTGCTGTCCTCTTGTCCACTGCGTTTGCTTATGGACAAACCGGAGACGAACCGCCGAACGAGTACGCGAAGGTTAAAGAAGAGAATGACTGGGTAGGCGCTCAGGCTGCCCTGTTTCCAAAGCGGTTTCGGGCATTTTGCAGCTTCAATCCCCTCAAAAACTATGCACTTGATGAGCTTGCTCGCTGCGCAAATGACCCAAACTTGCGCTATGGAATCAAACTGCATTTCGGCAACTCCGATGTGCTACTAAAGAATCCCGAGCATTTTGAAAAATTAAAGAAAGTTTTCCAGGCGGCAAATAAACATCGAATGGCAATCGTCGTGCATACGAGAGGCTCAATCTCCAGAAAACACCCCTATGGACCTGAACAGGCGCGCCTCTTTCTGGAACTGCTTTCTTTCGCTCCCGACATTCCGGTACAAATCGCTCACCTCGCCGGCACGGGTCCGGGCTTTGATGACCCGCAAGCCCATTCGGTGCTCGAAGTGCTTGCCGAAGCGGTGGCGAAAGGCGACAGGCGAACGCGGAATCTCTGGTTCGACGTAACGACCGTAGCCGTCCCCGCAAATTCGGCTGAGATTTCAGCCCTTCTGGTCAAGCGGATTCGCCAGATAGGCGTCAAACGGATTCTTTACGGCTCGGACGCGGCGGTCGGCTCCAACCCCAACCTTCTGCCGCGCGAGGCTTGGGCGGCGTTTTCCCGCCTGGAGCTTACAAAGAAAGAGATAAAGACGATTGCGGGAAATGTAGCCCCATATCTGCGTTGAAACACCGGGTCAGCCAACCTGTTTATCGGGAAGCATTCGCACGCACGGAAGCGTTATATTCCCTGACCTGCCTGCGGATATACTCAACGCTTTTGCGGCAGATGAAAGGGCAATAAATCGAAGCTCGAAAAAATGAAAATGCAGCTACAAAATAAATTCGGATTTTTATGTTTTGCGCTTCTCGTCATCGCTTTGGCTTTTTCGACGGCTTCGGCGCAGAAACCGGTCGATGAAGCCGCGCTCCGCCAAAAATTGCAGGCAAAGCTCGACGAATGGCACAAAAACGCGAAATTCGCGGGCGCGACCGTCGGCGTCGTTCTGGCGGACGGCAGTTCGTTCGGCTTGGCGACGGGCTTTTCCGATTTGCAGTCGAAAACGCCGATGAAGCCGACGGATTTGATGCTGGCGGGAAGCGTCGGCAAAACCTACGCCGCGGCGGTCGCCCTGCAGCTGGTCGGCGAAGGGAAAATCAATCTCGACGACAAAATCGAAAAATATCTCGGCGCTGAAAAATGGTTTTCGCGTTTGCCGAACGCGAAAGACATCACCGTTCGCCAGTTGATGAACCACACCAGCGGTTTGGTGCGCTACGAGTTCAAAGAGCAATTCACGAAAGATTTGACCGCCAATCCCGATAAAGTCTGGCGACCGGAAGAACTTCTGGCGTATCTTTTCGACGAGAAAGCCGCCTTTGAAGCCGGAAAAGGCTGGGATTATTCGGACACGAACTACATCGTGCTCGGGATGATTATCGAGAAAGTGACGGGCGGAAAATATTACGACGAAGCGCGCAGACGGATTCTGAAGCCGTTGAATTTCAAAAACACGTTTCCGCAGGACAGGCGCGTGATTAAAGGCTTGGTTCAGGGCTATGCGGGCGAAAAAAATCCGTTCGGCGGCTCGGACGCGATGATTCTGCCGGACGGAAAATTCGCCATCAACCCGCAGTTTGAATGGACGGGCGGCGGAATGGTCTCCAACAGCCTGGATTTGGCGCGCTGGGCGAAAACGCTATACGAAGGCAGAGCTTTCGACGCGAAACTTTTGCCGCAGGCGCTCGAAGGCGTTCCCGCGCCGATGCTCGGACGCGAAACGAGATACGGCTTGGGCGTGATAATCCGGCAGACGCGCGCCGGTCTCGCCTACGGGCACAGCGGATTTTTCCCGGGTTATCTGACGGACGTGATGTATTTTCCCGAACACAAAATCGCCGTCGCCGTACAGGTCAATTCGAGCGTTCCGCAAAATCTGGGCAAGCCGTTGGGCAGAGTTCTGGTCGAAATTTATGAAACGATAACCGGAAAAGAGCCGCCGCCCGCAACGCCGCAGGCATCGACGACAACGCCGAAAGAGAAAAAACAATTCGTCATCGTCCTTCGTCTTAATCCGAAATACCAGGACGATAAAAACTGGACGGAAGCCGACAATCAGGCGGTCGGCAGGCATTTCGCGAAACTACAGAAATTGCAGAAAGAAGGAAAATTAATCCTGGCGGGCAGAACTCTGGTCAAAGAGTCGATGGGCTTCGTGATTCTGGAAGCCGAATCGGAAGCCGAAGCGCGGCAGGTGATGGAAGCGGACGACGCCGTGAAAGCCGGAATTATGTCGGCGGAAGTTCTGCCGTTTCAGACGGCGCTGATTAAAGGTAATTAAAAGGAGTTAGAAGATGAAAAAACTGTATTTGGGTATAATCTTGACCATCTTTTGCGCTCAATCAATCTTTGCTCAAAACATAACCAGACAATCCTATGAAAAAGCGCGCGAAGTTCTGGACAGAGCCGTCACGGCTTACGGCGGACTGGAAAATCTGCGCTCGATTCAGAATTTCTCGCTCAGAGCCGTCGGCGATACGGTTCAGCGCAATCAGAGCCGCCGCACGTTTTTCGCCGAGCGCACGCCTTATCAAATCGACATCACGGTCGATATAAAAAACAACCGTTTCGTGCAGGCTGCGCAGGGCGGCTATCCCGGCGGTTTCAAATATCACAGCGGCATCGCGGTCGATAAAACCGACGGCGTCAGCTTCGATTTCATTCGCAACACCTCGCTCGTCAGACCTAACATTCCGCCCGCAGCCCTTCGCGCGCGGCTTCGCTGGCTGCCGCAGTTCTGGGTGCTGAGCGCCGTCGAGCGCGCTTCGCGCCTGCGCTACGTCGGCAAAACCGAATTCGACAGGCGACCGCACACGGCAGTCAGTTACGCGAACGAGGACGGCGCGGAAACGACGCTGTATTTTGACGATAAAACGAATCTGCTCTCGAAATTTGAAGGAATGGGAACGGACGTTTTTTTCGGCGACGTTGTTTTTGAAACGATTTATCCGGGTTATCGAAGCGAAAACGGGCATCAGCTTCCGACCGGCAGAATTACCAGAACCAACGATGAATTGACCGAAGAACTGCGTTTCGAGCAGCTTTCCTTCAACACGACTTTGAGCGACGATAAATTTAAAACGCCGGGCGGAATGAAAGCCGTGACTTTTCCGCCCGTGCCGCCGCTCAATAAGCTTTCGGAAAACGTTTATACGGTCAACGCGGGCGGCTACAACGTTTTGTTCGTCGCTTTTAAGGATTATATTTTCGTGATGGAAGCGCCGGGCGGCGACAGCGTTTCACGACAGGCAATCGAGCAAATCAAAAAAACTTTTCCCGGTAAACCGATTCGCTACGTCGCCGTGACGCATCATCACGACGACCACGCGGGCGGCATCCGCACCTATATCGCCGAAGGCGCAGCGCTGATTGCCGCGCCCGGCGAAAAGAGCTTTTTTGAAAGAATTGCGAAAAGCCGGTTTACGATTGACCCGGACACGCTGACGCGCAACCCGCAGCCTTTGAAAATCGAAACAATCGAAAACGGCAGGCGCGTTCTGACCGACGGCGCGACGACCGTCGAAATTTACGACATCGGCTCCGGTCCGCACGCGGACGAAATGCTCGTCGCTTATCTGCCGAACGAAAAGATTTTGTTTCAGGGCGATTTGCTGAACCGCCCGTCAAACGGCGATTACCCGATTGCCAACGACACGACCGTTCATTTCGCCAAATGGATTGAAGCGAAAAAACTGGCGGTCGATAAAATCGTCGGCGTTCACGGCACAATTTCCACGATGGACGAACTGCGGCAGGCGATTGCGGAAAAGGAAAAAGGCGGGAAATAAAGAATTCCGCCGCAGATGAGAAAAATTAAAAAGGAATCAGCCGCGGATTTTCGCGGATAACGCGGATTAAAGCAATTAATTTCTTACCCGCGTCTATCCGCGCAAATCCCCGGCTGATTATTCCTAAAAACACAACATCCGCGGTGTCTCTGCGCTGAAAAATTCTTTAAGCCTGAATGTGCGCTTCGACAAACCACAGGAGCTTATCTATCTCGCGCGAAACTTCCGTAAAAAGGTCAGCCGTGTCGGCGTCGCCCAAATCGTTGGTTTCGTCGATGTTGCGGCGGACGACGTTGCCGAAGTCAGCCAGCGCCGTCGAAAGCGCATCGACGTGCGCCGTGCCGTCCGTGATTTCCAGCGGATATTCGCTCAAAGTGGAATTCTGCGCGGCGACGCGAACCGTTCCAAAAGCCGTTCCGCCGAGCGCCGTCGCTCTCTCGGCAATCAAATCCATATGAGCTTCGACCGCCTGCGCGACCTGGTCGAAAAGCTCGTGCAGCTGAAAGAAATGAATTCCTTTCACGTTCCAGTGCGCCTGTTTCGCCTGCGACTTCAAATCGCTGGCGTCCGCCAGCCGAGCGTTCAAAATATCGATAACTTTTTCGCGCGTTTCCTGCGACAACCCGTTTTTCGTTTTATGCAATTCCATAATTCCTCCGATTTAGAATTATTCTAATTCTAGCAATTTTGAATGTCAAAGCGGCGGATAAAGTTTCCAACCTTTCCTCGAATATAAGCATATATCTAAGACTATAGATTTTTATTATGTTAATGCAAAACTCAAATACATCAAGAATTATCGAAAACGCGTGGACTGTTAAGGACGTCACGTATCAGTCGATTAACAGCATCATCGCTTCGATTTTCGAGCGTCTGCCCTATATTCTGGCGGGAATTCTGGTGCTGGCGATTTTTTATATGCTCGCCCGAATCGTCAAGGTGATTTTCTGGACGGCGTCGGGCAGAACGAAACTGGACAACCGGCTGCGGATTCTGTTCAGCCGCCTGATTGTCGTTTTTATCATCGTGCTCGGCATTTTCACCTCGCTGACGGTCATCATTCCGACCTTCGGCTTCGGCGATATGATAACGGGCTTGGGCTTTACGTCGTTCGTCATCGGCTTTGCGACGAAAGATATTCTGAACAATCTTTTGTCGGGCGTTTTGATTCTGTGGCAGCAGCCTTTCCGCATCGGCGATTATCTTTTCGTCGGCAATAATCAGGGCAAGGTCGAATATATCGGCGTGCGCGCCACGCAGCTCAGAAAAGACGACGGCGAGCTGATTCTGATTCCGAACGGCGATATGTATGCCAATGCGCTGACAATTCGCGGCGCGGGCGCAAACCGCCGGATGAATCTGAAAATCAGCATCGGCTACGAATCCGATATCGAACACGTGAAAAGAACCATCAAAAGCGCGATGCAGACGGTCGTAGGCGTGGTCGAAGAACCGTCGCCGAACGTTCTCGTCACCGATTTGTCCTCGGACGGCGTGAACCTGGCGATTCATTTCTGGATAAACACGCACGAGGCGAAGCCGATGGAAGTTTTCGACCGCGTGGCGACCGAAATCAAGAATTCGCTGACGCACGCGCGCGTCGAGATGTATCCGCCGAATACGGTTATTGTGCAAAATGCGGATACACAAATAGATAGCTAGTTTTGTATCGAATCAGTCCAACGTTGTTTGGAAACGATACAAACGATTATTTTTCGTAAAAGCTCGAAAATTCGGCTCTAAGCCTTGTATTTTCGGCGAATTTGTCAATATCCGCGCTTTGGCACGCGCATTGCTTTAATAGATGCGTCCGTCGGGGCGGATGCACGGGATTTTTGATAAGGGAGATACGGAAGAATGGCTAAAGACGTTATAAGCGTGAACGGCGAGGACAGAACCGTTCGCGAAGATACGGCAAAGTCTTATAGAGGAGTCATCTGGGCTTTAGCGAGCATTGCGGCATTTGTCATAATTGCGGCAATCCTAATGTTCGGCGGCTTTTTGAGTACGGCGACTGACGGCACTCCCGCAAAGAGTCCGGCGGAAATCGAGAAAAACAGACAGCAATAATAATTTTTACGAACAAGGGTTTTTCAGAACGAACAAGGGTTATTTAACGAGCAAGGGGTAGGTTTGGTTTTTACGAGCAAGGGGTAGGTTAATCGGTGTGTAGTTCTTTCCTGTCATGTAGAACTTTTTAGTCATAAGTCGACTTTGTCAATTTCTGACTTGAGGACGTTCCCTGAAATTTCAGGGAACGTTTTTTTTTGCGAAAAAATTAGAAAGCGAAAAGTGATAGGTGATGGGAAATAAGAAGAAACTTTTCCTTATCACCTATTACTTATCACTTTTCACTTTTCTTCTTCGCGTTTTACACTAAAAGAATGTTGGTTTTAGGCATTGAAAGCTCGTGCGACGAGACGGCGGCGGCAGTCGTCCGCGACGGCAGAGAAATTTTATCGTCGGTTATTTCCTCGCAGATTGATTTGCATCGCCCTTACGGCGGCGTCGTTCCGGAGCTGGCTTCGCGCGAGCATCTGAATAAAATCGAGCCGATTGTGCTGGAAGCGGTCAGTCAGGCGGGTGTTAAATTAGAAGACATCGACGCCATCGCCGTCACGCAAGGACCCGGCTTGGTCGGCTCACTCCTGGTCGGCGTCTGCTACGCAAAGGCGCTGGCGTTTGCGCTCGATAAACCGTTCGTCGGCGTCAATCACATCGAAGGTCACGTTTACTCGGTCGCGTTTGAAAACCCGCCCATCGAATACCCGGCGCTGGCGCTGATTGTTTCCGGCGGTCACACGAATCTGTTTTTTATTCCCGAAGAAGGAAAATACAAAGTCGTCGCCCGCACGCGCGACGACGCCGCGGGTGAAGCCTTCGATAAAGTCGCCAAAATGCTCGGCTTAAGCTATCCGGGCGGACCGGTTATCGAGAAACTGGCAAGAGAAGGCGACGCCAAAAAAATCAAATTCACCTTGCCGAAAATCAGCGACGGCAGACCGGATTTCAGCTTCAGCGGCTTGAAAACGGCGGTCTCGAAATACGTTCGCGAAAACAATATTCAACCTGCCTCGTCGCCGGAAAACGAAAACATCTCGCCGGAAATCAAGGATTTATGCGCGAGCTTCCAGCACACGGTCGTCAAATCGCTGGTCGGAACGATGGAAAGACTCGCCGCCGAGCTTAATCCGAAAACACTGATAGTCGCCGGCGGCGTCGCCTGCAACAACGCCCTGCGCGAAGCGACCGAACAGGCGGGACAAAAATTGCGGATTCCGGTTTATTTCCCGTCCAGGCATCTTTCCACGGACAACGCCGCGATGATTGCGGCGGCGGGAACGTTTCATCTCAAAAACGGGAAAGCCTCGCCTTTCTCGATAACGGCGGACGTGACGATGCGGCTGCAAAATTTCGAGGTCGAAGACGCCGAGCTGCGCAGAAAGAAAGTTCGCTACCGTTTGTAGATTCTTCTTGTGTTTATCGGCTCTTAGCCTTAAAATTAATTGCCTTCCCGATTCTCCTATAAGAGAAAAGCTATGCGGCAAATTCGTTTTGCCGCGATTGGCTGTTTGCTTTTTAGCGATGGTCTCACGAAACGAGAATTAACGCGTTTGCGCGGCGAAAGCAAATGCTCGGCGTTCAGGCTGCTTTCAGAAGCGCCGGATGATTTAAGAAAATCGGGACGGGCGAAGGAAAATTCCGCATTGATAAAATCGAGAATTTTTTATCTTGAACGGAAATCTATATCAGGTAAGTCTTGGGGGAATAAATGCGACAGTTTAAGTTTTTTGTAAGTCTGGCAATTATCGTTTCGATGCTGGTTCTGGCGGTTGCGGCGCAGAATACGCCGCCGCCTCTGACGATCCGGCTGCAGCCGTTTTTGACGGGGCTGAGTCTGCCCGTTCACATCACCAACGCGAAAGACGGCTCGGGACGGCTTTTCATCGTTCAGCAACGCGGCATTATCAAGGTGGTTCAGCCCGGGTCGAATACGCCGACGGATTTTCTGAACGTTTCGTCGGTCGTCAGCCAATCGGGCAACGAGCGCGGGCTTCTGGGGCTGGCGTTTCATCCGCAATATACCGCTAACCGCAGATTTTTTATTTATTACACGCGGGCTTCGGACGGCGCAATCGAGATTGCCGAGTATGAAACTTCGGCGAGCAATCCGAATCAGGCAAATCCGGCGGCAATCAGAACGATTATCACGATTCCGCACCCGACGTTCAGCAATCACAACGGCGGAACGATTCTGTTCGGACCGGACGGCTATCTTCACGCCGGAACGGGCGACGGCGGCTCAGGCAACGACCCGAACAATAACGCGCAGAACATCAACAGCCTGCTCGGCAAAATGATTCGCATCGACATCAATACGCCGGTCGGGCAATCTCCGGCTTACAACATTCCGCCGACTAACCCGTATGCGGGCGCGACGCCGGGCGCGGACGAAATTTACGCCATCGGTATGCGCAACCCGTATCGGTTTTCGTTCGACCGCGGCGGCACCAATCAGCTCTGGGTCGGCGACGTCGGTCAGGACGCGATTGAAGAAGTCGATATTATCGTCAACGGCGGCAACTACGGCTGGCGCGTTTACGAAGGACTGCAATGCACGGGACTTGACCCGAACCGCTGCGCGACCGGGACGAATCCTCTGATACAGAATCCGCCGGTTTTTCAATACAGCAGCAGCGGCACGGGCAATCCGCGCTGCTCGGTCACGGGCGGCTACGTTTATCGCGGAACGCTCAACACTCTGCCGGTCGGCACGTATATTTACGGCGATTACTGCTCGGGCGAAATTCTGCTCTGGGAGAATAACCAGCAGAAGCTGCTGCTCGACACTAGCCGCAATATTTCTTCGTTCGGCGAAGACGAAAGCGGCGAGATTTACGTCGTCGGCTTGGGCGGAACGGTCGAAAAAGTCGTCCGCGCGAAAGCCAACGCCGATTTTGACGGCGATTTCAAAACCGACATTTCCGTTTTTCGCCCGACGAACGGCTACTGGTATATCAATCAGAGTCTGAATAACACGTTCAACGCCGTGCAGTTCGGTGCAAACGGCGACGCGCCCGCGCCGGAAGATTACGACGGCGACAATACGACCGACATCGCCGTCTGGCGTCCTTCAAACGGCACTTTCTATGTTCTGCGAAGCTCGAACGGCACGTTTCAGGCGCAGCAGTTCGGCGCGAACGGCGACTCGCCCGTCGCGGCTGATTACGACGGCGACGCGAAAGCCGATTTCGCGGTCTTCCGTCCGAACGGCGGCAACTGGTATCGCATCAACAGCTCGAACGGCGCGTTTGTCGCGGCGCAGTTCGGCGCAAACGGCGACATTGCTGTTCCCGGCGACTATGACGGCGACGGCAAATACGACCTCGGCGTTTATCGCGGCTCGAACGGCTCGTGGTATCTGCTGCAAAGCGCAAACAACAGTTTCCGCGCGGTGCAGTTTGGCGCGAGCGCCGATTTTACGGCGCAGGGCGATTTTGACGGCGACGGCAAGACCGATATTTCCGTTTTTCGTTCAAACGACGGAACGTGGTATCGTCTGAACAGCTCGAACGGAGCGTTCGTCGCCACGCAGTTCGGAACAGTCGGCGACCGCCCGGTCGTCGGCGATTACGACGGCGACGGCAGAGACGACATTGCCGTCTTCCGCCCGAACGGCGGCAACTGGTATCGCCTGAACAGCTCGAACGGCGCATTCGTCGCCGCCCAATTCGGACAAAACGGCGATTTATATGTTCCGGCTTACGACCAGCCCTAAATAGCGAGCAGTAAGAAGTG